>JAEZSL010000281.1 GCA_023443925.1 Bacillota bacterium
GCAGTACCCAAAATTAATGCTGCAGGAGAAAGGCAGAAAACCGCAGCCGCAACTTTATCTGTTCATGCCTTCCTGTGTAAAACAGTAAATGTACAAAATGATTTGTTCTGCTCATATAAACTTTATAAAGGCTGGGACCAATCTAAGGAACTAATCTATTCCTCCGATACTTATCCGATCTCCGGAGGCACAGATTTTGAAACAAATGCAATCTCAATTGATAAGGTCACTTTATGGCATTTTGATAATCCGCAGTTGTATACAGTGATCCTTCAATTGTATTCCAAGGATAAGCTATCCGATCAGCTGTCAATTTCTTTTGGTTTTCGGGAATTAAAGAATCAGAATTCCCAGTTCATACTAAACGGGGAAATCGTAAGATTGGTCGGAACAGAATGGATGCCCGGCTCCAACCCCGCCTATGGAAATGCGGAGCCCAAAGAATATATAGATAAGATACTCACACAATTAAAGGAAGCAAATTGTATTTTCACCAGGTTTCATTGGCAGCAGGATGAAGCCGTCTATGAATGGTGCGACCGAAACGGTATGCTGGTCCAGGAGGAAATACCTAGTTGGGGCTTGTTGGAGCCACCCGGTGAAGTTCAGATGGAGGTTTCAAAGTGCCAGGCAGACGAGATGATAAAGTCCCATGGCAAACACCCCTCAATTATATCCTGGGGAATGGCTAATGAGTTACTGGGCCAGGCGCCAAAAACAGCTGCATTTATGAATGAACTGCGAAAATATATTAAAAGCATAGATCCTAACCGGCTGGTTACTTATATTACAAATACTATGTGGGAGGGAGCCACAACCGATGCAACCCTGGAAGGTGATATCTTAATGATTAATGAATATATCGGTACCTGGCATGGCAGCTTAGATCCGGAAGCAGAACTTCGTAAGGTCATCACAGCAAATCCCAACCGGGTACTAATTATAGCTGAATTCGGTATATGCGAACCGAAATTCTCCGGCGGGGACAAGAGAAGAAGTCTCTTATTTAAAGATAAAATGGATCTTTATCGTAAATTTCCTGAAATCGGCGGTATCATTAACTTCTGCCTGAATGATTACAGAACCCAAATGGGTGAAGAAGGAGATGGAATGTTAAAAAGAAGAATTCATGGCTCGACCGATATCTTTGGTGAACCAAAACCTTCTTATTACATTGTCCGCGAAGATTGTTCCCCGCTTAAGATCGTGCAGATAGATTTCTCTGCGGATATCTGTACCTTGACTTTGCAGGCTGCCGATAAATTACCGAGCTATCTGGTTGAGCACTATTATATTCGAGTTCTTGATCAGAATGGGGCGGAATGCAGCAAGGTACAAATCCCGGCATTAAATCCGGCTGATACCTGTAAACTCTCCTTTGCTTTTCATAGGAGACACAGCTTTCAAATCTGCCGTCCAAATGGGTTTACGGTTCTGACCTATCAGTTATCTACAGACTGCTGATGTATCATTTTGGCTTACAAGGGGCTGTCGCAAAATGAATTAGCGGTTTATACCAAAAATCATGTTAAGAAATAAGAAAAAATGCCTTGATATGGTCTTAATAACCTAAATCAAGGCGCTTTTTTTGTACATTGTTTTATATTATTTTGCGACATTTTGCGTCACCCCTTCATATTTATTGTTAGGCTGCTGCACCATATGTTCCATAAAATTAAAATCAATTTGTTCTTTTCCATCCCGCATATAATGTAAATCCAAATAATTCTCATGCCAGTTTTTCAAAGGCTTTCTTAATGATTGACTTTTCATTATTTTCATGTTACCATTTCAACATCACAAAATATGGTTTTAAATATAAACTATACCTGTAACAGAAAGGAGTTTAACTACATATATTAATTTTGTGATACCATTGCAGCCCATACACAGGATCAACCCAGGATCAGTCTAACAGAAATGTTAAAATTAGCGCCATGCACCTCTTTGGGTAAAGGAGTGGAAAACACTCCGGGTTTTTAAGAGGTTAACGAGGTAGAGAGTTATCGAAATATTCGGCGGATGCTCTCTCACAGGTCTGGATGTGTGATATGTCGAAAAAACTTCGGGTAATCGGAGTACAACAGCGGCATAACCAGAACAGGGAAATTAGGCACTGCTCTGACTTCAACTAAGGATTGAAGCTTAGTATTGCTGTGAATTTCTTTCAAAACTTATCTAAGATTTGTAACTTAATATTATGAACATTGAAAAATGAATCAATGAATCGCAAATCGATAACTGAACCGATTACCGGTTCCGAGTGATTTTACCTAATTTAAAACTCCCGCAGAATATACAGGGGTTTATTTGTTGTGTAAAAATAAAAAATCACTTGGCTTATTGTTATGCGAAAATAAGGAAGGAGATTATTTTATGTGTGGAATTATAGGTTTTACAGGCTATTCTGAAGCGAAAAATGTATTACTGGAGGGACTTGCGGCATTGGAATACCGCGGTTATGATAGTGCCGGTATTGCATTCTTTCACAATGAAAGTATCAAAACCATAAAAACGACCGGAAAGGTTTCCTCACTTTCGGATAAGGTCACCGTGACCTTAGAAGCAGACAGCACCTGTGGAATCGGTCATACCCGCTGGGCTACCCACGGCGGTGTTTCGGATACCAACTCTCACCCTCATACTTTTGGTAAAGTGACTCTAATTCATAATGGTATTATTGAAAATTATCATGAACTGGAGCTGGAACTGGCTGGACAGGGAAAGTACCCGGTATCACAGACCGATACGGAAATCGCAGCCATGTTAATTGACAGCTTATACGAAGGCGATGCTGTAGCAGCCATCAAGAAAGCCATCACACGATTAGAAGGTGCATATGCTTTTTGTATTTTATTTGAAGATGAACCGGAAGTTATTTACTGCCTGCGAAACGGCAGTCCCTTAGTTGCCTGCCATTCCAGGGAAGGTTCTGTAATTGCATCCGATATGGTAGCTTTAATCAAATACTCCAGAGAGTATTTTGTATTGCCGGAGATGCATATAGCCAGATTAACCAAGGAAAATATAACGGTAACGGATTTAAATGATGAGGTCATTACCCCTAAGATGCTTTATGTGAATTGGGATATGACAGCAGCTCAAAAAGGCGGCTATCCCCATTTTATGCTAAAGGAAATCCATGAGCAGCCGGAATCCCTCCGCTCCACCATCATGCCTCGTATTAAAAACAAACAGCTTCCTGACTTCAGTGGGGATGGCATACCAGATGAAATATTCGATGGCATAAACCGAATCCTGATAACCGCCTGCGGTACGGCAATGCATGCCGGTCTGGTAGGTAAAGTAATGATGGAAAAACTCCTGCGTATTCCTGTTACCGTAGAAATAGCCTCGGAATTCCGTTATCAGGATCCCATTATAGACAAAAACACCCTGGTAATTACAATTTCCCAGTCCGGTGAAACTGCAGATACCCTGGCTGCCTTAAGGCTTGCCAATGAACATCAGGCAACAACCCTGTCCGTAGTCAACGTGAAAGGCTCTTCCATTGCCAGAGAAAGCGACTATGTATTATATACCCACGCCGGCCCTGAAATAGCCGTAGCCAGTACAAAGGCCTATACCGCCCAATTGTCCTGTCTGTATCTCATTGCATACCATTTTGCATTCATCCGCGGAACCATAACGGAAGCTGAATGCATTATAAATATAGAAGATTTGCAGGCCGTTATTCCCGCTGTAGAAGAAGCCTTAAATCTGGCTGAAGACATTAACAAAATATGTGAGAATCTTACAGAGAAAGAAGATCTGTTTTTTATCGGCCGCGGTCTGGATTATGCTCTATCCTGCGAAGGCTCCATTAAACTAAAGGAAATCAGTTATATCCATTCGGAAGCCTATGCTGCAGGTGAATTAAAACACGGCACTCTGTCTCTTGTAACAGAAGGTGTTCCTGTCATCGCACTGGCAACTCAGTCCAAGGTCTATAATAAGATGATTTCTAACATTAAAGAGGTCCGTGCCCGGGAAGCCTTTGTAATTTTAATCACCAACGGAAACACTGCCGCAGACACTTCCATTTATGATTATCATATTGCCCTGCCGGAACTTGCAGATAATATGGCACCGTTCACTACAGCAGTTGTATTGCAGCTCCTGGCGTATTATACTTCCGTTCACCGTGGCTTAAATGTAGATCAGCCTCGAAACCTGGCTAAATCCGTAACCGTCGAATAAATGAATACGGAATAAATCCTTACAGATTATAATGAATTTTTGCAGCTGCAATCGCAGAGAGGCAGCTATAAAACAATAAATTTACCGTAGACAGGAATATGGCTTATATTTCTTGAATTTTGTTCCAAGTCGCGCCAATGGCTGCATTCTCTTATCAGCAGCCATTGGCGTTTACTTTTTCACAAAATGTCTGCGATATATAAACCATATTTTTTCCAGGGCCGGATAGTATTTTTACACAAACTTCTTGATTGTCGTGCAAGCTTTGTATTATACTTATATAAATCCAAAAATCAGTAAATAAACATTATCAAGGAAACGAAATACTTTTATCTTGATACATGGGAATAGGAGTCTGACTATGAATCAATTCAAGGAAATACCTGCAGACCAGCTGGAGGGTAATCCCTTCCATATGATCGGCGAAGATTGGATGTTAATTACCGCAGAAAAAGAAGGAAAGGTTAACACCATGACCGCATCCTGGGGCGGCTTAGGGATTATGTGGGGCAAAAAAGTTGCGTATATGGTAATACGCCCCCAGCGTTATACTAAAGAGTTCGTAGATTTTGCCGATACATTTTCTTTAAGTTTTTACGATAACAGCTATCGTAAAACATTGGGTTATCTTGGAACTGCCTCCGGCAGAGATGAGGATAAGATACTTAAGTCCGGCTTAACCGTAGTTCATGAGAATGATATTCCTTATTTTGCGGAAGCGAAAACCGTACTTTTATGCAAAAAGCTTTTTGCACAGCCTTATGTACCGGAAAGTTTCATTGACAGTAAAATACCGGGCGACTGTTATCCGGCTAATGATTACCACACCTTGTATATTTCAGAAATCACAAAAGTTCTAATCGAAGAATAACGTTTCCTATACAATAAAAAGCCTATACCGAAGTTCCAGCATAAAATACGCTGAGACTGGTATAGGCTGTTATTATTAGCAATGCTTTATTTCTGACCAGCAGTGGTGACAGAATCCCTTATTATTAATTTCCCGCTGATTACTTTTCTTCCTATAGCATGTTTATCCCCGCTGATTTTGCGTATCATGGCATCCACTGCAGTTTCAGACATAGAAATGATATCAACTTCCACAGTAGTTAGTTTTGGAACGGATATGTTAGCAAAGATATCATTATCAAAACCAACAACCGAAATTTCTTTCGGAACCTTATACCCTAGTTTTTTGAGTTTATTAATAAACAGGTAAGCTACCCCGTCATTGTTGCAGACAAAAGCCGTCGGCAGCTGCTTAGGTAGTTTAAAGTCAATATACTCTCCGTCCTCACCCCTGTCTTCAATAATCCACTCCTCTTTTACTTCCAGTCCATTGGAAATCAAAGCTTTATAATAACCTAGATAACGGTCCAATATACTGCTGGTAGAGAAAATTTTCCCTACAAACCCGATATTTTTATGTCCCTGGGACAGTAAATAGTTGGTTACTTTATACGAGCCGTAAAAACTGTCGCTGATTATGGAATCAACATCCAGAAGTTCGTCGTAGAAATCCAGAAGAATCAAAGGCATATTCGTACCTTTAATTAAATTGACATACTCAATACTCATCTGTCCGAGAATTATTATTCCATCCACTTTATTATCCGACACTATGTTAGGAGTTACCAGTTTTCTTTCTGAGTCAGAGCATACAATCTCCAGAATACCATAATAATTTACACGTGATAATGCTTTTACCACACTTTGATACATCTTCAGATAGAAGGCATCTCCGTCGTCCCGGATAAACCGGTCTGCAATCAGTACACCTATGTTGTAACTTCTGCCCTCTTTCATACCTTTGGCCAGAGTATTATACCGGTATCCCATTTCTTCTGCAACATTTTTAATCCTGTCCCTTAATTCGCTGCTTACACCATCCTTATCAGAAAGTGCCTTCGAGACAGTGACCGTGCTGATATTGAGTCTGTCCGCGATGTCCTTCATCGTTACATTCTTCATCTGATGATCCCTCCATGATACATGTATATGGAAGATTATAAACCTTTTATTAAGGGAAATCAACTAAATAATAACCTAAATAGCAGGTTATAAATTATTAGTTTTTAATATAAATTACTTAAACATATAAATTATTGGTATAGTACTTCCTGTAGAAATAATCCTCTGGCCTCAGCAGTCATACCAGCCATCTCACGTCTGCCTCTCTCAATTATATCCTTCATGGTATCTGCTTCCCTGCTGCCTTCTCCTACCTCAATAAGAGTTCCTACAATTATTCTGGCCATATTAGGCCAGAAATCATCTGCTTCGATAGTGATTACAATTTCATTGATATCAGAGTAGATGTCAACCTTATGAATCGTTCTTTCCGTAGACTTTTTCAGCCGTTTATTATCGGAAAACGCTTTTAAATCATGTGTGCCAAGTAAATACTTTGCCGCCTGCTTCATTTTTAAAATATCCAGTTTATGAAAACTGTAATAATTGTATTTCCGGTCAAAAACAGAAGGTACTTCACCCATAGTTATCTTATATTCATAACGGAATGCTTTCGCATTAAAACTGCTGTGAAAACGCTCCGGTACCTCGGCAACTTCAAGAACAGCAATATCTCTTGGCAGAAAACGGTTTAAGTAATGTTTAATTTCATACAGTTTCATATCGGATTTTGTTATAAAATTAGCGATCTGGCCATAAGCATGTACACCTGCTTCCGTCCTTGCTGCCCCGATTACCGATACCGGTTCGTTTTCCATCTTGGACAGCACACTCTCTAACTTGTCCTGTATTGTAATGCTTTTCGGATTACCAGCCTGTTTTTGCCATCCGTCATATCTGGAACCGTCATATTCCAGTACTAATTTAATATTACGCATAGATTCTCCTTTTAATAAATTCATACTGAGTGTCTTTATTATCCGATAAAATTAATAAAATGTCCAGTTATATTAATGGTCCGTACAAAAAAATAATCCAAATGCGCGCGAATCCCCCAAAAAAAGAAGGCTGCCTATAAAGGCAGCCTAGTTAAATCTTAAGTATGTTTAATTAAACTTCAAATAATAAATCTCCGTAAGTAGGTACAGGCCATAATTCTTTATCAACAATCACTTCGAGATCATCGATAGGTGCTCTCAGCACTGCCATAGCAGGGAATACAACGGTTCTGAAATACATAGCCTGTTCGGCACCTTCTTTTTCTGCTGCAGTACTTACGTAACCGTTCAGTGCAGTAAGTGCGGATTTTGCTGAAGCTAAAAGGGAAGAAGTCTCTTTTAATAAGCTTTCCTGTACACTTATATCAGCATCCGGAACAGCAGCTTTGATAGAATTAATGGAAGCAGCTAAACTGGAAGCATATTTAATAACAGCCGGGATATAGAGTTTGCTTGCCATTTCAATCATAGTCTTTGCTTCGATATTAATGGTCTTGGAGTAATTCTCATATTCGATTTCGGCGCGGGAATGCAGTTCAACTTCTGAAAATACATTATGCCTGCTGAATAATTTAACTGATTTTTCGGTAACCAGAGTAGGAATAGCTTCAACCATGGACTTGATGTTGGGTAAACCTCTCTTTTCAGCCTCTGCAACCCATTCATCAGAATAACCGTTACCATTAAATACAATTCTCTGATGATCGGTAACTGTTTTCTTAATTAAATCATGGATAGCAATTTCAAAGTTATCTGCTTTTTCCAGCTCATCTGCAAAATCTTCTAATACGTCAGCTACTATGGTATTTAAAGTAGTATTCGGTCCTGCTATGGACATAGAAGAACCAACCATTCTGAACTCAAACTTATTGCCGGTAAATGCAAAAGGTGATGTACGGTTTCTGTCCGTAGCATCTTTGCGGAATCCCGGAATTGCATGAACACCAATATTAAATTTGCCGCCCTGTTTACTGCTGGTAGCTTCACCGGTTTCGATTAACTGTGTTAATACATCTGCCAGCTGTTCACCAAGGAAAACGGAAATAATGGCCGGAGGAGCTTCATTGGCGCCTAATCTGTGATCATTTCCAGGGTTGGAAGCGGAAAGACGAAGCAGATCCGCATTATCATCCACTGCTTTTAATATGGCTGCAAGGAATAATAAGAACTGTACATTGTCGTGAGGAGTTTTGCCAGGATCCAGAAGGTTAATACCTGTATCGGAAACCATGGACCAGTTATCATGTTTACCGGAACCATTTACGCCGGCAAAAGGTTTTTCATGAAGCAGGCAGGTTAAACCATGACGGTTAGCAACTTTTTTCATAGTTTCCATAACCAGCTGGTTGTGGTCCGTAGCAATATTAGCAGTAGCATAGATCGGAGCTAACTCATGCTGCGCAGGAGCAACTTCATTATGCTGTGTTTTAGCAAGGATACCAAGTTTCCAGCATTCTTCGTTTAATTCCTTCATAAAAGAAGCAATTCTTTCTTTCAGGCATCCGAAGTAATGATCTTCCATTTCCTGACCTTTGGGAGGCATTGCACCGAATAAAGTACGGCCGCTGAAAATTAAGTCTTCCCTCTTAAGGTATTTCGCTTTATCAACTAAAAAGTATTCCTGTTCCGGACCTACGGAGCAGGATACGGATTTCACTTCTTTATGTCCAAATAATTTTAATATACGAACAGCCTGTTCACTTAAGGCTTCCATGGAACGAAGGAGAGGAGTTTTCTTATCCAGTGCTTCACCGGTATACGAGCAGAAAGCAGTCGGGATACATAGTGTAACACCTGCAGCATCTTCTCTTAAGAATGCGGGAGAAGTACAATCCCATGCTGTATAACCTCTGGCTTCAAATGTAGCTCTTAAGCCGCCTGACGGGAAGGAAGAAGCATCCGGTTCGCCTTTAATCAATTCTTTGCCGGAAAACTCCATTAAAATTTTTCCGCCGGGAGCAGGGCTGATAAAGGAATCATGCTTTTCAGCAGTAATGCCGGTCATAGGCTGGAACCAGTGAGTAAAATGGGTTGCCCCTCTCTCAATTGCCCAATCTTTCATCGCATTTGCAACCACATCGGCTACAGCAGGATCTAAATCCTCACCGTTTTGGATTGTTTTCTTCATTGCTGCATAAGTCTTTTTCGGTAGACGTTCAATCATAGTAGCTTCATCAAATACGTCAATTCCAAAAATTTCTGTTAATTTTTCTGCCATAGTTATAAACTCCTTCCATTTCTTTATATTTGTAATTACTTATTTATTATTCCTATACATATACTATTTTCCAGTAAATGTATAATAAAAAAGTGTCCTCAAAAGAAACCTTGAGAACACCCTTGCTCTAACGAATATTTCGTCTAAAAATAAAATACCACTTTTTCATTAAAAAGAAAAGCTTTTTTTTCAAAAAATTTATTTTTTTTATTATAATATATACCGGGTATTTAATTAAGTGTTATTTTTCAGAGAAATAATAGGCAAATTCCTTATATATTTGCTGTATCTGTTTCCTGCAATATCCTTTCGGATTATTGGTATATTCACATTCAGCCGGTCAAGGGGAAATCGTAATCTCATTTTCATCAAACTTATTTTTTATGTCTTCCAGCAGTTCACATTTTAA
>JAEZSL010000295.1 GCA_023443925.1 Bacillota bacterium
TTTTTACAATACGGTCAATCATGCCCACACCTAACATGAATTTATCATAATTCTCATAGCCTTCTGTCTGCTGCAGCAGTTCCACCGCAACCAGCAGTGCACATATAGTTTTTTCTCCGGCTGTATCCTTATCCCCGCCGAATTCATAACGTACAATATAATCCCCATACTGAATAATTTCTGATTCCTGCAGCCAGGTAAGAATAATTACCGCTGCTCCTGCTTCCTTACCAAGGGCTGCCGCACGGATTGTCTCCGGTGTATTTCCTTTGTGGCAGGCAAGACAGAGGATGGAATTCTCTCCAAAGTCTTTGGGTGTGCTGTGAACAAATTCATTGCTGTTAATCCAGGCGGACTTAATTCCTGCACATTCTTTTTCCATAAAGGTCTTAGCCGGATAGAGTGCGCCTAAAGAACCGCCGCAGCCCACAAAATAAAGGGATTTTACTCCGCCTTTCTCCTTCTTCTCTTCCAGAATTTCTGCAATAAGTTTACTTATATCTGTACTCTTGTATTCCATTGTTCTATTCTCCTTTTACTCATGTATTAAAGTAATTGCGGACTATATTGTTTTCCGGATACACCATACATTTGATACCTTTCTTCTAGGCTTCAACAGTCTTCCAGGCAAAATTCAGCGCTGTAATCCGTATTAAGCTGGAATCCGTATTAAGCTGGAATCCGTATTAACTACACGGCATATAAACAAGATATAGTTAATTCACAATTACTAAGTCATGTATTTCATTGTCTCTGTTATAAAATAATACATTATAATACATTTTGTCAATATATATTTTGCTTTTTTATATATACAATGTTTGTCATTTGTATTATAATTAATTAAAAACCTCGTATAAATACTGATAGGAGGAGGAAATATCCGAATGAAGTTAGACAATACAATAGCAACTCCCTTGTATAAACAGTTGGAGGAGAAGTTGCAGAAAGAAATTGAAAACGGAGAACGTCCGGCAGGAAGTAAAATCCCGACAGAAAACGAATTAAGTGAACAATACAATGTAAGCCGAGTAACGGTACGAAAAGCTCTGACCAAATTATCCGATATGGGGTATCTGGACCGTAAATCCGGCAAAGGAACCTTTGTAGCTGAGAAAAAACTGCAAAGAGGGCTTTCTAATGGAGTTATCAGTTTTACAGAAATGTGCAAACTGATGGGCGTTAAGCCTGGAGCAAGAATCATTAAAATCGCCTTGGAAGATCCTACTCCCAGAGAAGTCGAACAGATGCACCTGCAGCCGGAGGAAAAGGTACTGGTTCTTGAACGTATCCGGTACGCAGACGACAAACCGGTAATTTTAGAACTAAACAAGTTTCCGGAATCTTTTTCCTTTTTATTTAATGAGAATTCCAATAATACTTCCTTGTATGAAATTCTTAAAGAAAGGTATAACATCGTTTTTAATTATTCCGCAAAGACACTGGATATCATATTCGCTTCTTCCAAAGAAGCGAAAACTTTAAACATAACAAAAGGTTATCCGCTCTTAAGAATCGATAGTATTTTACAGGATACCAACAAGAACATATACTGCCTTTGCCAGCAGCTTTGTATCGGTGACAAATTCAAGCTAATCGTTTAGTAAATGTTGGGTATATATATTATTAAACAGCAAAGGAAGGTTATTACTGCGGATGCATAATCACCTTCCTTTGCTGTTTTTTATGTGGAGGTTTTGGTCTGTCCATTGGCCATTCCGCGCTGAAGAACGGCACCAAACATACGGGAAATGAAACATTTTAATCTGTTGGGGCTGCACTGGGTAAAGTATTCTTTGGTATCCCAGCCTTTTTCCTTCCAGTAGCCTGCATCGAGTCCGCCTAAATATTTTGCCAAGGCTTTCTGAACTTCAAACTCTATTAGAATACTCAGTGAGGGACGGTATTTTTGCGGGGCATTCAAAAGCCTGATAAACTCTGATAATTCCTTTTGGGTAACCACAGAATCCATGTTGCGTATGGTTCTTCCGATTCTGCCTGCCGGTATTGCTCCCCACTGAATGGCAACACTTTGGAGATAGGAAAGCGTTGATTTGAGGCCGGATCCTTTTGTGGTGGCAACACAAATAACGGGTTTTCCATAAAGTACTGGACGATGATACCATTTACAGGTCCGGTCAATAAAATCTTTTAACTTTCCTGAAACCTGCTTTAAATAAACCGGTGAACTTAAAATGATGCCATCCGCTCCTTCCATTTTGTCCATAAGCATTTGCGCATCATCCTGGTGGATGCATTCACCTCGCAGTATGCATTTCTCACAACCAATGCAATCATTAAGCTTGTAGTCATATAAGGAGAGAACTTCAACTTCCACATTATGGCCGGCTAACTCCTGTTGTAATTGCTGCAGCAATTTGAATGTGTTCATTTTCCGCCTGCTTGCATGTAATGCAATCACTTTCTTCATAACCCTTACCTCCAATATTCATTACATATAAAGAATAAAGTGTTAAAAATCTAATCTATTACGAACGAGTACTAACGTATATATTCATAATACACATTGTAGTGCCATTTAACATTCAAATTATATAAAATTGCTGCCTTATATCTTCAACAATATAAGTTATATGTCCATGTATTCACAGTCTAGTACTCGATTAAGATATCCCTCATATACACTGCTTTTCCCGAAATACTAACGTCTATCAGGGAATTCCTTTTTGCAGCATATACCCTTACTATCCCCTTGCGTCCGATTTCATTTCCCTGCTCTATTAATATTTCTGTCTGATTTGCAGGCTTAACATAAGTGATATAATAAGCACCCATTACCCCGGAAGCAGTACCTGTTACCGGATCTTCCACCGTTCCGGAATGGGAAGCTGAAAAATGCCGGCCATGCATGGTGCAAGTTTTATCAAAGGTCTCAAGGCAGATCGGATGGATTGAAGCCGTGGGTATCTGGGTTAAGATCTCCTTAAATCTTCTATTATCCGGACGCATACGCAAAAATGCATCCAGACTTTTTACCGGAAGAATTAAAGTCCAGATACCAGTGCTGCCATATACAACCGGAAAATCCAGGTTCAAATCTTCTCTTAATAATCCGATGGAATCCGCTAACTGGTCCAAATCCCCCTGAAATTCTATAAACTCAGCAGATGCCTGGGCCATTTTAATCTCCCGCTGTTGATGCTCATAATTAATACTTAGAATACCGGC
Source organism: Bacillota bacterium (assembly GCA_023443925.1). The sequence goes on from JAEZSL010000295.1 coordinate 3,190, forward strand.
CAGGGTCTCTATGCTTAAATCCTGTGAGGAGGTAATATTGTTTCGGTTCATCAGCCCATAGATGGATGCAACCGTACCATGTCCGCATAAATCCATCTCATGCCCCGGTGTAAAAAAGCGTATACGTAAGTCTGCTTTATCGGATTTGAGTAAAAATGCCGTCTCATTAAATCCCACTTTTTTTGCGATAGACAACATCTGATCTTTTGTCAGATCATCCGAGTCAAACACAACACCGGCGGGGTTCCCTTTGCCTGGAATATCGGAAAAGGCCTCATAGTAAGCAACTTTTACTTTGTTTCTCATAGTATTATCCATCATTCTTTTACCTCTTTATCTTAAAGTATACTAAGACCATCTTTCAACTGTGTTTTTAATTTTGAGCATCCAAAATGTAGATTCAATTTCATTGGCAGGCCGCTGTCTTCGATTCTCGCCAAGTCCCATATGCATCCCTAATACCCAATATCCTTCCTTTTCTGTAAGAAATTGTTTTGGCATTAGGTAGGTACCATCTGCTGTTTTAAAGGATTCCAAATAATTCATAGCAGAAATAAACCAAGAAGAGTCAGCTGCATTTTTAAAATGTGCCATAAGTTCCAGTCTTTGCAATAATAATGATCCGCAGTTTTCAAAATCAATCGTTGAAGCGTTAAAACAAGGCAGCTTTACATCCCAGCCCATAGAATGATATTTTTTCCCCGGCACTGAAAGTATTCCATATCCATCCGGCAACGCCTGATAGTTTGTGTTGAGGATATAATCAATAACGCTGTAAATTTTATCCGCATCACTGGGATTACAAACCTCCAGCATTGCTGCAAACCCATATACATCGAATATTAACGGATATTTATATACCCCATTTTTATATAAGTCTGGTTTAATGATTGGCCTGCCCTTAAAAGCTGCCGGAACTCCCTTATATAGCTCTGCATCATCATATAGATCATAATCAAATGCTTCCGCAAAATCATATACATATTTTAACCGCTCTTTTAAGAAAGTTATAATAACATCATCCCTGTAACCTGCCCTGAGAAAGGATGCAGCAAAAATAATCAATGCAAATACATCCCATGTTTCCTCATCTTTTTGTATCATATCAGAAAACCAGCTTCGAAGAGGCAAGGTCTTCTCATCAAATTCCTTAATACCTGCATGAAAACCCAGATTAATAAGTTTATTCATATAGTTTTCAAAACAAGTTTTAAAACTCCCATGATAATTTCTTAAATTTACTTCACTTGGATTAAAATAAGAAAGCCATGTTTTTACTTCACTGCTTTCTAATAATTCTTCCTTTAAATCAGAAATATTTGCCGGCATATTGCCCTTACAGATTTCATTCGCCACTCTATATCGAACCACAGCATTCCCCTTTTGAAAAAGCCAGTTTTCCAGGTTCTGATATTCCATTATGTACCCCTTTCTCTATTTAGTAGTCACGTGCTTTACCAAGGGTTCTTAATATGATAGAAGCTATCCCTGATACAGAAAATACTGCATTCAGGAATAGCTATTATACATGCTCAAATTATCATTGAATCATTTTATAAACCCTTGCTTCATAGGGACGCAGATTTATATCACAAACTGTATTGGAATTATGTTCCGAATAATTTGATATCACTAGTTCGCCAGCCTTATATTCCTTGCCTTCCGGCCATAAAAATCTGGTTTCATCCTCTGAAAAGTTAAGAATCACCAGATATTTCTCTGCCTCATCCGTTCTTAAGTAGGCAAAAACTTTTTCGTCTTCCTCAGCCAGCAATTCAAAACCGCCATATACGAAAACCAAATTAGCTTTGCGGAGTTTTATCATATCACGGTAATAATGATAGATGGAACCTTTATCCGCCTCAGCTTCGGCTACATTTATCTCCTTATAGTTTGAATTTACTTTGATCCACGGTGTTCCCTTTGTGAATCCTGCATTTTCAGATTCATCCCATTGCATCGGTGTTCTGGCATTGTCCCTGCTGAAACTGTGAATTCTATCAAGAATATCTTCAGAAGCCACCCCATTGCTTACCTCGGAATGATACGTAAAGATCGTACTCAAATCACGGTAATCCTCAATGGTTTCAAAGGCCACATTGGTCATGCCGATTTCCTCCCCCTGATAGATATAGGGCGTTCCCCTAAGTGTGAGCAGAAAAGTGGCCAGCAGCTTCGCTGATTCTCTCCGGTATTCTTTATCGTTTCCAAAGCGGGATATGGCTCTGGGCTGGTCATGATTCATTAAAAATTGGGAGTTCCAGCCTACTCCATCCAGCAGGATATCCTTTTCCTTAATTACTTTTTTAAGGTCGGACAAAGTCCATTCCTTCCTCTTCATATTTCCTGATGCTATGTCCATATCCAGGCATACATGCTCCATACGGAATATCATATCCAGCTCGTTACGGTCTTCTCCCACCGTTTTGATTACTTCCTCGCCAACAGTACCAAAGCATTCCCCAACCGTCATACAATCATATTTACTAAGTACTTCCCGGTTCATCTCCTGTATATACTCGTGAAAACGCGGACCATTCAGTACGTAGGATAATTGTTCTAAAAAATTATCTGCATTCGGCAGACCCGGGGTCTTTGAGATCATATTGATAACATCCATACGGAAGCCGTCAATACCAATTTCAAACCACCACTTCATAATATCATAGATTTCCTCCCGGACCTTAGCATTTTCCCAATTTAAGTCCGGCTGTTTTTCAGCAAACAGGTGCAGATAATATTCTCCGGTTTTCTCATCATATTTCCACGCCTTTCCGCCGAAGAAAGCCGTCCAGTTATTCGGTTCCTGACCGTCTGCGGACTCTTTCCATATGTAATAATCTCTATAGGGATTATCTTTTGACTTTGCTGATTCGATAAACCAGGCATGCTCGTCGGAAGTATGATTGGCTACCAGATCCATGATTAGTTTCAAGCCCTTTTTATGGGCCTCAGCGATCAATTCCTTCATATCGTTTATGTCACCAAATTCATCCATGACTGCACGATAATCTGAAATATCATATCCGTTATCACAGTTAGGTGATTTATATACCGGGCACAGCCATATTACGTCTATCCCAATATTCCGTACATAATCCAGCTTTGAAATAATACCTCTTAAATCCCCAATGCCGTCACCATTTAAATCCCGGAAACTTCTGGGATAAATCTGATAAACAACTGCTTCCTTCCACCATTTTCTTTTTAAATCCAGACTCATCAAAATACCCTCCCATAATGTAATATTTTGCTACAAATCAAGAATAACATATGATAAGGCTTGTTTATATATGTTTACTTGCTAAAATTGTGCAACTTTTTGGTGCATTTTTACTATGTGGCAGGGGCAGTGAAATTATCGCTTATAGTTCATAAAAATAAAAACATTTCTATTATAAATTTTTTTCCAGTATAATTGATGCAAATGTACTCTCGCTATGCACTTCATCACCAATAATATTAACGATTGTATGAAAGCCAAGCTTATGCCAGAAACGTATTGCAGGCCAAGTTTTCAAGTGGACACCAAGTTCTGCCTTTTTATAATTAACTTTTTTTGCTTCTTCGAATATATATGTAAGTGCTTCTTTTGCATACCCGTCTTTTTGGTACGATGGCAAGATAAAAATCCATCCTATGGCCAGCTACAAGGGTACAATTCTATACAAAGAGATTTATAAATCCATCTCAATTATCTTTATATATGGATTCTAAAAATGCCTTTAAGCTCGCAATATTATAAAAAACATAATCCGGATTATTTTTTTTCAGGTTTTCAATGTCCGCACCATCTGACCAGGCGGCGGATAAACAGGTTACACCAGCCTCCCTGCAGGCTGTTATATCAGTTGGTGCATCTCCTACGTAATAGAACTCATCCTTTTTTACATTGTATTTTTCCAGCAGCTTTATAATTGATTCCGCTTTATTATTCCGTGTTTCATCCCCAAACATCCGGTCACTGAAACAACGCTCCAAACCTAGTTTCTCCAAAGAGATATTACAGCATACCTGCCCTTTTCCGGTAACCAGTGGTACTATAATATTTCTTTCTTTCAAATAATCAATCAATTCATAGATCTGAGGAAAAGGTGCCGGGCAGCTATGATGCATTTTCTCATAGTAATAAAAGAAATCCTTTAATGCGGGTTCCCATTTGTCTTTCGCAATTGCTTTTACCGTACCAATCTCGTTCTGTCCAAAAGTTTTAATAATCTCATTTTTACCCAGCTCATATCCTATGTAGGGCGAAAGTGCCTTTATAAAGGCATCAATACACATAGAAACCGTATCGGCTACCGTTCCATCAAAATCAAATGCCACCATTTTAATCATGGGTTTCCTCCTCATTAATCCTTCTAATTACCCTGCACGGATTGCCAACCGCAACACAATTATCAGGTATATCTTTTGTTACAACACTGCCTGCTCCAATCACACTGCCTTTTCCTATGGTAACCCCGGGCAAAATAATGACCCCGCCCCCAATCCAGCAGCCGTCACCGATGGTAACAGGCCGTGCATAAGTCTTGCAAAAATACTTACCGCTTTCCGGGTCCCAATCCGGAGTTAACCGTTCCTTTAACTCTACCGGGTGAGCCGCGGTATAAATTTGCACATTTGATGCAATCAGCACATAATTACCGACTATAATTTTGTTGCAATCTACAAAAGTACAATTCATGTTGACAGACACATTACTGCCCAAATAAATATGACATCCGTAATCACAGATAAATGGTGCTGCAACGGATACATTGGAACCGATACTTGCAAACAGGTTCTTTAAAAGGTCTTGTTTTTCTGCCTTTTGTTCATAAAGAAGGCTATTATATTTTATCAGCAATTCTCTCGTTTTCTTTTTATATTCCAGAAAAATATCATCATGGCAATTATAGTATTCACCGGCTAAACATTTATCAAGTTCTGTTTTCATTTTGTATGCTCCTTTCTCTAATAAGATTCAGTTGTCGCTCGTATTCATTCAAAACACAAAATTGACCTTTTGACATGCGAATCTTTAATCTTTATAATTAATAATAAAAAAAATCTTGTTTCATTTCTAGTAACAAGATGTTTCAAAATTTATAATCGCCTTGCCAAAGTTTCTATGAGAAACAAAACCGGAACCTGGCTAGTGGCATTATATCCACCGTTAACGCTGCTAGGCTCCATGTTGTAAGAAATGTTCCAATTTGAAATTTGGGCAATTGTAGAATTCGATTGATTGGTTATGCTTAATACCGTACATTGACTGGTTTTCAAGCGGTTAATCAGCTCCACCACCTCTTTGGTTTCACCTGTAACGGAAAGGGCAATGACTGCTGTATTCTTAAGCATATCTTTTGATATTGGATAATAAGGATCTTCCAGCCCCACAGAAAATTTACCCAGGTTCGAAAAAAATCTTGCACCATATCTCGCAAGGGTTCCGGATGATCCCTGTCCCACAAATAAAACTCTTTCGGCTATTCTTATGAGTTCGGCTCCCTGCTCAATTTTCTGCTCAAAGGAGTTGGTATTTGTCCTGCGGAAGTAATAAAGCAGTTCTGATAAATCACTTTGCGGTGGTTTCTCCTGTATTTGGTATAAATATTTGCTTAGCCCTTTCTTAAATTCATTATAACCGTCATAATTCATCTTGTTGCAGAATCTCAGAATTGTGGACGTTGAAAGGTGAACTTTATCAGCCAGTTCCCGTATGGTCATATAAGGGATCTTATCACCGTTATCAACAATGAATTTATATAACTTCACTTCTGTTTCGTTGAATTTTTGTAAATTATCATAAGAAAACATCTTACCGTCCTTTTCATCAAAAAGATTTCCGCCATTGCTGTCGCCGAGTATAAATCGTTGCTATTATGTAATTATAACGTCATATGTTTTATTTTGGAAGAGAACAATTTAAATTATTATTCTTTCCTTCGCATACATCACTGAAGATATTCTGTCATTCTGGCTATATATTTCTTTACCTCTGAGGGGTTGTACATAATTCGTCAGAATTTTGTAATATGTTTTTAAACAATTGTTAATTTGACTTTTGCAGCAGTTATATATATTATTTTTATAATACATAATGCTTCCAGAAGTTTCCTGGAGCAATCGGTAAACCTATATTTCTCCGGTTTTGGTTTTATATATTTATAAAGAACGAGTTAAAAAACCCACCGAACACCGGATTGAAAGGTTACTTTGAAAGGAGTTTCAACATGAATGAAATGAACAAAAGGTCTATTAGTAACATTATCGTAGCAATTATTCTCGTTGTTGGAGTCATAAGCGCCGCACTTATTATGACAAACGGTATTGTGAAAATCAAAGCCACCAGGACCAATATCGTAGTTACCGGCTCTGCCAAGCAGCAGATTACTTCGGATTTGATTGTATGGACCGGCAGCTTCCATGCAGAGTCCAAGAATTTGCAGGATACTTACTCCAAGTTAGAGGCAAGCAGAGATAAGGTATCTGCTTATCTGACAGGCAAGGGTATCAAAAAAGATGATTTTGTATTCTCTTCCATAACGACAATGATCAATTACACCATGAACGAATACGGTAATTACACCAATGAGATTGATAATTATACCTTAAGCCAGACTGTTACCATTAGTTCTGCAGAAATCGATAAGATTACAGACATCAGCAGAAATGCAACGGAATTGTTGAATCAGGACGTTGCTTTCGAATCCTATCCACCCCAATATTTTTACACAAAGCTGGCAGACTTAAAGGTTACCATGCTGGCAGAAGCAACCAAGGATGCAAGAAAACGTGCAGAAATGATTGTTGAGAATGCCGGCAATAAACTGGGTGATTTAAAATATGCGGATATGGGCGTTATGCAGATTACACCCTTATATTCCAATGAAGTTGATGATTATGGCATTAACGATACCTCCTCTCTGGAGAAGGAAATCACTGCAGTCGTACATTGTCAGTTTGAAATTGCAAAATAGAGTTAAATCAAATTATTAAAGGTTTATTTTGATCTAAAATAGTATAGAAGTAAAATGACATGGCAGATAGTTGTAGTACGATATATATTAACTAACTTATATAAAGGCTGGATAGTTATTGAGAATACCTCATAACTACCAGCCTTTTAATTTCGATATGCGCCTTAATTGCCGGTTCCAGAGTATTTTCGTACTCCTCTAACCCAAATAAAAGCTGCAACGATAAGCAAAAAAACTGACACCAAAGGCGATAAATACTTCCACATATGCTCTTCTAAAGAAGATTTACCTAGTAATATTACACTGGGATAGTAATTTATAAATGCCACCGGTAAAAAGCAGGTAACAAATGCCTGAAACCATTTTCCAAAAATATCTACCGGATACTGCTGCATCAATACTGTAAAACGCTCTGTAATATAAGAAACAGTTCTGGAACGGGTAGTCCAAAAGCATATGCTGGCGCAAATCCAGTTAATGGCTACCTGAATTAAAGTACCCGAAAGGATGCAAATAATAAAATATATCCATGAATGCCAGCTCCAGTTCAATGCTAAATGCGGAACTACTACAATAGATCCCAGTACTCCCACCAATGTATCTCCAAAGCCCATATAATTAATGTCTTTACCAAGCAGTTGAATAAATGGACTTATAGGGCGTATTAAATAGGCATCAAAACCACCGTTTACAATCAACTCCTCCAAATCGTTTATATGCCAGAAGAAAATACTATAAATTCCTCTGCTCATCATCCATAAGCTGTAAAGGAACATAAGCTCCCAGATATCCCATCCATTCATCGAATTGAAATTATAGACCATAATACCGAGCAATGAAATGTTAACGGCA
>JAEZSL010000299.1 GCA_023443925.1 Bacillota bacterium
GTTTTTAACTGTCTTACTTAATTTACTGTAGATATCCACGAAACTGATGGAGCAGACATCGGTATACCCCTTAAGCCTGCCGCATAAGTATTCAAATTTTTCTAAATGGTACTCTATGGTTAAATCCTGGTTCAGTATAATGGGATCATAACGCCACATTACTTTTTCTCTGCCTATCAATTCGGAAAGCTCAATAAAGGCATTAATCAGCAACTCTTTATCCCTTAAAAAGGGCTCTATATCTCTTCCATAGGGGGTCAGGGTAAACTGGAAATAATACTGGTAACCCAGGCTGTCAACAGCAGCCAGCTTATCCATCATGTTCCCCGGATCTTTTGTCCAGAACACAATACAATCCACCAAATCCGGCGATAAGGTTATTTTACTTACCTGGGCATGGTTCATAGGATTTCTTGCTAAGACAAACCCCTCCTTAAGCCGGTTCAAAAACCATTCTGAGTAAAACGCAGGAATATCTGTCCTGCGTGATGCACTTATTATCATAGTCACCTCACTAAAAGTTACTCTCTGCCTTCAATCTAAAAAGCCTGCTGGTGAAATCACCCCAGCCTAATTCCTGCGGCATATTCAAACCATAATTCATTAACTGTGCTCCGCTTATAACGGTCTCACTGCCGTTAACCGAATATAGAGCCTCTTCCTTAAGCCCTGCTAACCGGAAGCGGAACAATGCGTCGTTAGGTGTTGTTAATACTTTGTAGCAGAAAACCGCCGCTTCTTTTTTATCTTCCGAAACATACATCCAGGCGGTTACATTGCCGTCAAAGGGGCTTAACAGGCGGTAAAAATCACCGTATTGAACCAGTTCCCGGATTTCTTTATACACTCCCACCTGTTCTTTTACGGACTGCTTTTCTTCCTCCGTCATTTTGGTTACATCCAGTTCATAACCGAAATTACCGGCCATGGCAACATTGCCCCTGAACTCCAGGGAAGTATTCCTTCCGGTCTGATGGTTGGGTACAGCAGATACATGGGCTGTCATGGCGCTGCTTGGATAAACCATACTGGTACCGTATTGGATTTTTAAACGTTCTACTCCGTCCGTGTCATCGCTGGTCCAGTTCTGAGGCATATAATAGAGAATACCCGGGTCAAAACGGCCTCCTCCTCCGGAACAGCTTTCAAACAGAATATTCGGAAAACTGCCGGTTATGGTATCCATGACCCGGTAAAGCCCCAGCATATAGCGGTGTGCAGTCTCCATCTGACGTCCTGCTGGTAATAAATCAGATCCGACTTCCGACATATTCCGATTCATATCCCATTTTACATATGTGATGCCGGCACTGGATAAAACACCGGAAATCATCTCAATCACCGCATCCTGGACATCTTTTCTTGAAAAGTCAAGAATCAGCTGGTTTCTTCCAAGGCTTCGGTGCCTGTCGGGAACATGAAGGCACCAGTCCGGATGGGCACGATACAGTTCACTGTCCGGAGAAATCATTTCCGGTTCAAACCATAAACCAAAGCCCATACCGTAATCCTTCACAGCATCAACAAGGGATTTTAAGCCGCCCGGTAATTTTTCTTTATCCACAAACCAGTCTCCCAGACTGCAATTATCGGAATTCCGCTTACCAAACCAACCGTCATCCAGCACAAACATTTCTATACCAAGCTTAGAAGCTTCTTTTGCTATGGCTTTTAATTTATCTTCATTAAAATCAAAATAAGTCGCTTCCCAGTTATTAATAACAATGGGTCTTAAGGCATTACGGAATTTTCCTCTGGCCAGGCGGTTCCGGTAAATCCTGTGATAAGTTCTGGACATCTCACCCAGTCCGCTGCCGGAGTAAACCATAACCACCTCCGGTGTCTGAAATTCTTCCCCTGGCTCTAACCTCCAGTTAAAATCAAAGGGGTTGATTCCCATAACTACTCTGGTGGTTTTATACTGATCCACTTCGGCACTGGCAATAAAATTACCGCTGTAAACAAAGCTGAAACCATATACCTCGCCGGTGGATTCCGTTGTCTCCCTGCCTAATAAGGCTATAAACGGATTCTCGGAATGGCCGCTGGCACCTCTTCTGCTTTCAATGGACTGGGTCCCGTTTACCAACGGTCTTCTGACCACATGGCGTTCCCTTGCCCAGCTTCCGGATAAGCTCATCATATCATATTCCGCATGATCAAAATCAATACTCATACTGAGTGCTCTGAGTAATTCCAGATCTGCTTTGCCTTTATTGCTTATCTTTGCGGACCGGATTACAGCATCATAATCAGCAAAAACCGTATAGGATAATAGGACTTCTAATCCGATAAGCTCGTCCTTAAGAGTAATTAACAGTGTATCCGCTTCTGCCTCCGATTCCGTATAAACCGCCGGAAGTCCGTTAAGCCTGGGTTTTCCCTGAATGATTTCATATGATTTATAAGCCAGATCCGTAATCCTGGTTCCGTTCGGAAGTTTTACCTGGTAAGCAGGCATACGAAGATCCGTATTGCCGTAGGACGGATATTCAGAGGGCCGGTTATCCGGCGAAAAGTGTCCTTCCTCATCCACACAGGCATTAAAAGAGCATCTGGAAGCACTATTTTCAATAAATGTCACCTCCGGATTCGAAATCTTCCCTCCCCAATAGATATGGGATAAATATTTATCTCTATAAACTTTAATAATATAGGTGGAACTTTTAGCCTGTAAGATGAAACTGTTTTGCATTTTGTCAAAAATAATACTCATAAGCCGCTCCTGTCTGTTTTATAATACTTACTGATGTTATTATAGACCTGCTCCTCCTATATCTCAATGTATTATTATCTGTTTTTATTAATTTAATTATATAAATAACTTAGCCAATTAAAGTAACCTCAATTTCTTTCAAATCCGAACATAAAATCCGTTCTCCTCTTGTTAAATTGCCGGATTTCTGTTGTTTTTATAATAAAAAAATGGTATTATGTTATAAGTCCTTATTCCGGTTATGAGATTTAAACCCGGTGAATCGGAACTGCAATGACACATTGTTATGTAATCGGAGGTATATAGTACGTGGAATACATGAATGAGTTTTTAACCAGCCTAGTGGAAGTTGCTATATTGCTCTTTGAGTTCATGGGAGTTCTGGTATTGATTTTAACCGGCTTGCGCGGCATTGTTGACTATTTCCGGAAGTGTCCCCTTACAAGATTAAATTTGGCAAAAGGCATGGCTATGGGCCTTGAATTTAAGCTGGGCAGTGAAATACTTAGAACCGTAGTGGTCCGGGATTATAAAGAAATACTAACCGTAGCGGGTATTATATTACTCCGGGCTTCACTTACTTTCCTGATCCATTGGGAAATCAAAAATGAGGAAGCCCAGAATAAATCCGGTATCGAACGGATTGACAAAGAATAGGTTTCGGATTCAAAATATAATTATAGTATTTACACTCCATACAAAATATAGTATCATTTATGCAACAAGGGTGTCTCATAATACTGTTATTCTATATGAATTCAGCATTTTGAGATGGCCTTTTACTTTATTCAGAAAGGAAGTATAAAGTATGATTAAAACCGTATTTTCTATCGACCTTCCGGTATTAGAAGATATGCACATCTTAAAAAACCGTATCGAACCTCTGACTCTCACCGGCAGGGAAAAACGTGTCTGTATTGTAACCGGAATTCATGGTGATGAGTTAGAAGGTCAATATATATGTTATGAAATCATGCGCAGAATTAATGCACATATCGAAAATCTTCACGGAATCATTGAAATATATCCTTGTCTTAATCCTCTGGGCATGGATTCCTTAACCCGGGGAATTCCGGCTTTTGATCTGGATTTAAACCGCTGTTTTCCCGGTAATAAAGACGGGGATATGTCTGAAAATGCGGCAGCTAAAATTGTGGAGGATATTAAAGGTGCCTATCTGTGTATTGATTTGCATTCCAGTAATATATTCCTGCGGGAAATCCCCCAGGTCAGAATGATAGAAGAAAACGCCTCCATGCTGTTACCCTATGCAAAACTATTAAATCTGGATTTTGTATGGGTTCATCCTTCTGCTACCGTGCAAAATGCCACCCTTGCCCATGCCTTAAATACCAACGGAGTTCCTACCATAGCCGTGGAAATGGGGACCGGTATGCGTATTACCAAGCAGTTCGGTGACCAGATAACGGAAGGTATATTCTGTCTCCTTAAAGAAATCGGTATGTGGGATGGTGAGGTTATAACCCCCAAAACCCCCATTATATCTTCTGAAGGCCAGAGAGAAGTTACCATGGTTCATGCGGATGTATCCGGTATCTTCCTTCCTGCGGTAGAACATTGGAACGGCGTTAAAAAGGGAGATGCCATCGGTGATATCGTTAACACCCTAACCGGTGATATTGAGCAGCATATTATTGCGCCCTGCAATGGTATGGTATTCACTCTGCGGGAATATCCGGTAGTTAACAGTGGTTCTCTCATCGTACGTATTCTGGGAGGTGATTTATAATGTTTAAAGATACGATATATACAATTAAATCTGCTTTCCGCGGAGAAATGGACATACCCGGATACCGATTCGGCAAAGGAGAAAAAGCAGCCTGTATCGTCGGACCTACCAGAGGCAATGAAGTCCAGCAGCTCTACATCTGCTCTCAATTAATCAAAGCCCTATCAAGACTTGAAAAAACCGGGGCCATTGTCGGCAATAATGAAATCATGGTAATTCCCTCTATTAACCATTATTCCATCAACATCGAAAAACGTTTCTGGGCAATGGACAATACGGATATTAACCGTATGTTTCCGGGTGACCAGGAAGGAGAAACAACGAAGCGGATCGCTGCAGGAGTATTCGAAGCCGTAAAAGGGTATAATTACGGTATCCAGTTTGCCAGTTTTCATACTCCGGGGGATTTTATCCCTCATGTCCGTATGATGGAAACCGGGTATCAAAACACGAGCCTGGCTAATTTATTTGGTCTGCCCTATGTTATGACCAGAAAGCCCCAGCCCATTGATACCGGTACTCTTAATTACAACTGGCAGATGAACGGAACCAATGCCTTTTCCGTCTATACCAGTGCTACCGACCGAATTGATGAAAAGTCTGCCAAGCAGGCAGTTTCCTCCGTACTCCGCTTCCTGACCCGCATGGGGATTTTAAAATATAACTGCCATAACGGTTTTATAGCCACTACCCTGGAAGAAGATATCCTGATGTCAGTCCGGGCCGATGTATCCGGTATATACCGGCGCTTTAAGGAACCGGGCGATGAGGTGGCTTTCGGTGACATACTTGCCGAAGTGGTAGACCCCATAGAAGGTGAGGTCATATCACAAATTATGGCCCCCAGTGATGGAATTATCTTTTTTGCTCACGGCAAACCCCTGGTCATCGAACATTGTACGGTATATAAACTAATCCGAAGACTTCATGAATAAATTAAGAAAGCATAAGAAAAACTTAAGGTTTTTGCCCCTCCCTTCGTCTTTGTTAGTCTTGACTTATAGGAAAAAAGGCGTAAAATAGATATTATGTGTATGCATGGCTGACACTCATGTTTAGCACTGAGGAATTCAATTAATGGAGGAAATAAAGTGAAAAAAACAAAAAAAGTATTGTCCCTCCTACTGATATCTACCCTGGCAGTTGGAATGACATTCATGACCGGATGCAGTCAAAAAGAGGATCCGGCAAAATCTGTAGTAA
>JAEZSL010000355.1 GCA_023443925.1 Bacillota bacterium
TTAATGATGCCGTATCGTTGTAATTTGACCAGCTCCAGCTGGCGGCCCATTTGTTAACAGATAATCTGAGATAATCTCCGTCTTTGGCCGTCTTTTTACTGTCAATATCGGCTATCTTATTGAATAAATCACCATTCCTGCCGATAGCATTCATAACCTCGGTATTCATATCGATGGTAAATTCATCTTTACGGGCAATTAAATTGTTTTTTATAATGTTATACACATCTTCCTTTTTCGTATAAACTTCAGCGGCACTTGCATGGGCCGGCCAGGGGAAAAGTGCAAGCAGCAGGATAAACAGCATAAATCTCTTCATCATACCAACCTCCTGGACTGTCAAATGTTTTGTTATCGGTTACTTCAATACTTTATCTGCCATTCATCAAATAAACGATAAGATGCTTAATTAGTTCTATTTTCAGCATAACATAAAAGCATGGCATTGACAATATGCGATTGGCCTGCTGTTCCTTCCGCCGTAATGTGAGCCTACACTCACTTCTTATCCATTTTTTTAAATAAGAAAGAGTCTGGCACGCCAAACTCTAGCGCTGACGCGCTGTCACGGTAGTGACAATCTTCCAAAGGATTTATCCTTTTGCGCGTTCATGTGCCTCCCCCCGGAGGGTTTTTATCGAATAGGATGAACTTTCCTATACGATAAAAAACAGCGGTTTTGATTTTCATTTCAAAACCGCCGTTCGGCTATGTTTCTATATTCAGTATATAGCTTTCCAGCTGCGCAACAATGGTTTTTCGTTAGCGGCAATACCGTCAATACCATCAAATATAATTGACTTAAAGCATTGACGAAGATATTACATAACAGGCTCCGTCGGGAAGTTCATGGTTTCCCATGCAGCAATGCCGCCTATGAGTTCTACAACATCATAGTTGTTTTCAAGAAGCGTAACCGCAGCATAAGGTGCAAGGTTGCACCATGTATCCCAACAATATACTACAATCATTTTGTCTTTCGGAAGTTCAGACAAGCGGCTTGCCAATACCTTTTGCGGGATATGCACAGCTCCTGCGATTTTCTTTCCCATTTTTTCTGGCGGTGCATTTCGGACATCGACAAGCAGCATTTTGTCAAGGTTTTCCTTGCTTGTCTGCATATAGTCCATAGGCGAGATAGTTGCTTCGATACGCGCCTTAAAATAATCCAATTTACTCATGTTGATTTCTCCTTTGAAATTATTTGCAAAAAATTTAAGAATGTGATTCTTTCATTCGGTTCAAGACCGGACAGGCAGACATTTGAGCAAGTTTCTTCTATTACTTTTATTTGCTTCACCATTTCTGCACCTTGTTTTGTCAATCCAATCAGATAGGAACGTCTATCGTTTGGATTTTGCTCTTTGGCGATATAGCCTTTTTGGCACACCTTATCAATCAACAGTCCGATACTCGTTCTATCTATGGATAATTGATTTCCAGCTTCTAATTGAGTAAATCGCTCCTTACTTATGGCGAGGAGCATTATTAAAGCATATTCTTTTATTGAAATATTCAAATCCCGTAAAGCTTCCTCCATTAGAGCTTCCTGTTTTCGCAACACGGTTCCGAGCAAAAATCCAAGCGGATATTCTACCGAAGAGATAAAAATCACCTTCTTCCCATTTAATCAGTTTTACTGATTATCAGTATAAATGATTAATTTTGTTTTGTCAATTCTTTTTTATGTAGTTAATCTGCCGCCTTATCGCCCAAGGGAGAGGGTTGGAAAGGCTCGTTTTGCTAATAAAATCTTCGGCGCAGCCAGACAACACAAAAGGGATACCGTTCAAATGGTATCCCTTTTGTGTTTGATATTCAGTTTATCATACCGCCCCGATTGCCTGTTGCCATAAGATCATTGATTTTACTGGGTTTTCTCATATTTTCTTATGCCACCCCGGCTTACATGGGGTTCTTTTATATTCCATATTCATATTTCAGTAATAATAACAGTTCGAGCAGCCAGCTGCTGCCGCAAATAACAATTGTTACTATTTATTCTACAACTCCGCCTTCTACTACCAGACTATCCGGATCAGCTGCATCGCCATAAACCGGTGCCAGTGTCTCTTCATAATTTTTGTGGAAAAAGTTTTCTTTACCTAAGGTTACGATTTCATCGTTAAGCCAGTTTAATAATTCCGTATTTCCTTTTTGTACAGCCGGAGCGATGGTATCCAGGCTGCCCAAAGAATCGATACCTACGGTAAAGCCTTTATTTTCAAGAGCCCAGGCAAGTACTTCCGTATTATCGGTGGAGAAAGCATCTCCGCGGCCGTCTAAAAGTGCATTGTAAGCTTCCGTATACTGGTCAAATTTTAATAATTTTACATCCGGATAGTTTTCCGTAAAGTAAGTCTCGGCAGTGGTACCTTTGCTTATAATTAAAGTTTTTCCATTTAACTGTTCCGGTGCCGTAATCAGTGCGCCATCCGGTGAAACCACGCCTAAAGCTACCTTCATATAAGGTTTTGCAAAATCAACCTGCTGGGCACGTTCTTCCGTAACAGTAAAGTTAGCTAAGATGATATCAACTTTTGCAGTAACCAGATATTCAACACGGCTTGCTGCTTCAACAGGAACATATTCTACTTCAACGCCTAAATCCTTGGCGATCTGATTACCAAAATATACGTCATATCCCTGGAAATCACCGTTTTCATCCACATAACCAAAGGGTTTTTTATCACTGAATACACCGATCGTTACCTTACCGCTCTTTTTGATTTCCTCTAAGGTTCTGGCTGTGCCGCTCTTGCCGGTTTCTGCTCCTGTAGCGGAATTATCTGTATTCTTGCCTGCATTACTCTTGCAGCCGGTAAATGCCGCCGTTAACAGGGTAAGTATAAGTACTAAGCTAAATACTTTTGTAAATTTCTTCATAGTAATCTCCTCTTTTCCTGGCTTTTCGCCATATTTAAAATTAAACAGACTCAAATTTTCTGCTTATTTATCTTCAACGCCTTTCACGGCATCAAATTCAAATACATTTAAAAACTTCTTAGCCCGCTCCGTCTCCGGATTAGTAAAAAATGTTTCCGGGTCATTTTCTTCCACAATTTCCCCTTTATCCTTGAAGATTATACGGTCTGCTATGGCTCTGGCACACTGCAATTCATGGGTTACAATAATCATGGTACTTCCTTCCCTGGCCAGTTCCAGCATAACATCCAGAACCTCTCTTACCATTTCCGGGTCCAGGGCTGCCGTGACTTCATCAAACAGCATAACTTCCGGATGCATACACAAGGCCCTTACAATTGCAACTCTCTGCTTCTGTCCACCGGAGAGCTGTCTGGGAAAAGCATCCCTTTTATCAAAAAGACCAACTCTTTTTAACAGTTCTTCCGCTTCCCGGATTACTTCCTTTTTCTCTCTGTCCTGTGCTTTTAAGGGCCCTAAGAGAATATTGTTAAGGATGGTCATATGGGGAAATAAATCATAACTTTGAAATACCATACCGATTTTCTGTCTTACCAGGTGCATATTCTTTGTCTGGCCGCTGATGATTTCTCCTTTTAAGGAAATATCACCGCCCTGTATACCTTCCAGCCCGTTGATACATCGCAGCAGAGTACTTTTTCCGCAGCCTGAAGGGCCGATAACCACTAAGACTTCGCCTTTTCTGACATTCAGCGATACTCCTTTTAGAACTTCCAGGGTATCAAAACTCTTTTTCAGATTTTTTATATCAAGAATTACTTCTTTTTCACTCATATTTATACCCGTGCCTTTCCCTTTTTAATGACCTATTCGAAAAGGGAATAGGCCTTAATAAATAGTTCGAAAGTGACTTTCTTTCAAACTTGCTCCATTTCTGCGGATATTTTGTTTCTGCTTTTGCAATGAATCTCTTTATCCCATACCTTCTTTTAGTTTCTCCAGGCTTTTTCTAACCTTGCCGATAGCAGGGAAATGGGATAGCATACAATAAAATATAAGAAGAATATTACACCATAAATCCATATGGCTGCACTTGGTACAGTTAATCTGGAAGCTTCAATAATCTGCTGCCCAACTTTTACTACTTCAACTACGCCGATTAATGCGATTAAAGATGTGGTTTTAATCATTCTGGTTACCAGATTAATGGCCAAAGGTACCAATCTTCTCACCGTCTGGGGAATGATAATGTATAAATAGATCTGTATATTCGTCAGGCCGATTGCCTTTCCGCTTTCATATTGATGCCTGGGTATGGAAGCAAGGGCTCCTCTTACCAGATCCCCCATCTCCGCCGTGCCCCAGATTGAAAATACAATCACTGCCGAAACCTCCCCGGAGATATGAATTCCAAATGCCTTAGTGGCACCGAAATAGACCAGGAATAAAAGGACTAACTGCGGCATGATACGTACAAATTCCAGATAGAGGCGGGTTATTACCTTTATAACTGGATTTTTAACCGACATAATCATACCCAGTACAATTCCTAACAAAATGGAGATTGCAACGGAAATTAACGATATGCCAACGGTAATCCACAGACCTTCCAAAAGTCTTTCAAAATTTCTGCCCTGAAACAGAACACTAATCCCCAAATCCTGCATGTCGTAATTTCCTTTCTATCACTGTAAATAAAACCGATACCGGCAATAAAATGATTAAATACGCAATTACCAGCATA
>JAEZSL010000371.1 GCA_023443925.1 Bacillota bacterium
GAAAGGTTGTGATGTTAGGGTTGGAAAAAAAGCTGACTTTGTATGGCTTTAACAACCTCACAAAAACACTTAGCTTCAACATCTATGATGTTTGCTATGCAAAAAGTGAGAGAGAACAAAAGGATTACATTGCTTATATTGATGAGCAGTATAATTCTGAAAGATTAACCAAAATCTTATGTGATGTAACGCAGGCAATAGGAGCACATGTACTTAATATTTCAAAACAGGATTATGATCCCCAGGGAGCGTCTGTCAATATTTTAATTGCGGAAGGTGATTTATCTTCCGAACATATTGATGAATCCTGTAACCAGGGGAAATATTCCGTAAGCCAGGGAGAAACGGTACATGCCCATTTGGACAAAAGCCATGTTACAGTACACACTTTTCCGGAGTATCACCCAGATAACTCCATTTCCACTTTTCGTGTAGATATTGATGTATCTACCTGTGGTGAAATATCACCACTTAACGCGCTGGATTATCTAATCGGTAGTTTCGATTCCGATATCATTACAATTGATTACAGAGTCAGAGGCTTTACCAGAGATGTTGAGGGCAAAAAATATTACATCGATCATGATATAACCTCCATACAGGATTATATTGATGATGTTACACTAACCAAATATGATGCAATTGATGTGAATGTATATCAATCCAATATTTTTCACACCAAAATGCTGATCAAAGAGATACAGCTGCAGAACTATCTTTTTAATCTTGACGTTTATGAATTACCGCCCAAGCAGAGGCTTGAGATCACGAGTAATCTTAGGAAAGAGATGATTGAGATATTCAGCGGCATGAATATATATTAGGCTGAGGAGGTAGAGCGATGAACATACTTCTGCAGCAGAAAGCGCCGATTCACGAAGCGCTTTTAAGACATAAATCAAACCGGGTTGTTCCCTTTGATGTACCAGGTCATAAAGGCGGCCGGGGAAACAGAGAATTAACGGAATTCTTAGGGGAGAATTGTCTGAAGGTTGATGTTAATTCCATGAAACCTTTGGATAATCTTTGTCATCCCACCTCTGTTATTCGTGAAGCAGAGATGATTGCGGCGGATGCCTTTGGTGCTAAAGCTGCATTCTTTATTGTAAATGGAACCACGGCCTCGGTACAGGGGATGATTATGTCCGTCTGTAAGGCAGGGGATAAAATCATAATGCCCAGAAATGTACACCGGAGTGCTATTAATGCTTTAGTTGTCTGCGGTGCTGTTCCTGTATATGTAAATCCGGGTGTGAACCGGGATTTGGGTATACCGCTGGGTATGTCCTTATCGGATGTAAAAGCAGCGATAACAGACAATCCGGATGCAAAAGCTATTTTAGTGAATAATCCAACTTACTATGGTATATGCTCTGACTTAAGGGGAATCGTTGACTTTGCCCATGTGCACGGGGTGAAAGTACTGGTAGATGAGGCTCATGGCACCCACTTTTATTTTGGTGAGGACATGCCGGTTTCCGCTATGGAGGCGGGAGCGGACATGGCAGCTGTAAGTATGCATAAAACCGGAGGTTCTTTGACCCAGAGTTCTTTTTTGCTGTGCGGAGAAGGAGTAAATCCCCATCATGTAAGGCAGGTTATAAATCTTACCCAAACCACCAGCGGATCTTACCTGTTGCTGGTATCCCTTGATATAGCCAGGAAAAACTTAAGTTTAAACGGTAAGGAATTATTTAAAAAGACGGTGGAAATTGCCGAGTATGCCCGGGGTGAAATTAATAAACTGGGCGGTTATTATGCGTTTGGAAAAGAACTGATTGATGAGGAATCCGTATATGACTTTGATCCCACAAAATTGTCCGTGCATACCAGGAACATGGGGCTGGCCGGGATTGAAGTTTATGATCTGCTAAGAGACGAATATGACATACAGATCGAATTCGGTGATATCAGCAATTTTCTGGCCATTATTTCGGCAGGAGACCGGAACTTAGAGATAGAGCGTTTAATTGCTTCTCTTTCGGAGATACGGCGGTTATACGGAAAAGAAGATAAATCTGACATGTTTGACCATGAATACATCAATCCGGATGTAGTATTTGCTCCTCAGCAGGCGTTTTACAGTTCTAAAAAATCCCTGCCCATACGCAAAACCGTGGGTCAGATCTGTGGTGAGTTTGTAATGTGTTACCCTCCAGGTATACCCATACTGGCACCGGGTGAGAGAATTACAGAGGAAATTGTGAATTATATTCTTTATGCCAAGGAAAAGGGCTGTCTGCTTACCGGGACCGAAGACATGGCAGTAAATCATATTAATGTGGTGGAGGTGGAATAATGGATTTATGGTATACGGAAAATCATACGGAAGAAGCCCGTTTTTCCATTAAAATCGACAGGCAGTTAATCAGCCTGCAAAGTGATTTTCAAAGAATTGATATTTTTGAATCCAGGGAATTCGGAAGAATATTAACTCTGGACGGTTACTTAATGGTTACGGAGAAGGACGAGTTCATCTATCATGATATGATAACCCATGTCCCCATGGCAGCCAATCCAAACATCAGGAAGGTACTGGTAATCGGTGCCGGAGATGGCGGAACCGTCAGGGAACTGCTTCGCTATAAGACCATTGAACATATTGATATGGTTGAGATCGATGAAGAAGTCGTTAAAATATGTAAGGAGTATCTGCCGGTTACGGCCTGCGGTCTTACGGAGGAAAGAGTGCATTTGTTTTTTGAGGACGGTTTGAAATATGTCCGCAGACAGGAAAATGAATACGATCTGATTATTGTAGACTCCACAGATCCTTTCGGACCCGGGGAAGGGCTCTTTACCAAAGAATTTTACGGAAACTGTTACCGTGCCTTAAAGGAGGACGGTATCCTGGTAAACCAGCATGAGAGCATGTATTATTCCTCCTATGCGGCTTCTATGAAGCGAGCTCACCAGAGAATTAAGGATTCCTTTCCAATCGCAAAAATATATCAGGCACATATTCCGACCTATCCATCCGGCCACTGGCTTTTCGGATTTGCCTCGAAAAAATATGATCCCATAAAAGATTTGGATGCTGACAAGTGGAATGCTCTGGGATTAAAAACCAGATATTATAATACGGACCTGCATATAGGTGCATTTGCAATTCCTAATTATGTAAAAGAGCAGCTGGAAAGTGAATAAAATTTACTGGTGTGAATGTCTTTTATTTCACTAAAACTCTTGTAAGGCAAGGTCAGTAAAGGCAGAAAAAGAAGGCTTAGACTTTCATTATTATAAATAATTATAATAGAACTATATATTACTTACTTTTTGATTTTGAGAAAATACTAATTTTTGGAGGAATTAACATGGGAAAAGCGTTAATTATCGGTGCCGGCGGTGTAGCCAGCGTTGTCGTTCATAAATGCTGTCAGAATCCTGACATATTTGAAGAAATTTTAATAGCAAGCAGAACCGTATCAAAATGTGATGCCTTAAAAGAAAAACTTGCTGGCGGAAAAACGAAGATTTCAACTGCCGCACTGGATGCAGATAATACAGAGGAAATCATCGCCTTGATTAATGCGTTTAAACCGGATATTGTTATTAATGTAGCTCTGCCATATCAGGATCTGACTATTATGGATGCCTGCCTGGCAACTAAAGTAGATTATCTGGATACGGCAAACTATGAGCCTTTAGATACTGCAAAGTTTGAATATAAGTGGCAGTGGGCATATCGGGAGAAATTTAAGGAAGCCGGTATTACTGCCGTGCTTGGCTGCGGTTTTGATCCCGGTGTAACAGGTGTGTTCTCCGCTTATGCCATGAAGCACTATTTTGACGAAGTCAGCCAGATTGATATTCTGGATGCCAATGCCGGAGATCATGGTTATCCTTTTGCCACTAATTTTAATCCGGAGATTAATATCCGGGAAATAACGGCCAACGGAAGCTATTTTGAAAACGGAAAATTCATTGAAACAGAACCCATATCTATAAAGAGAGTATACAATTTTCCTGAAATCGGTGATAAAGATATGTATCTTTTGCATCACGAGGAAATGGAATCCCTGGCGTTAAACATCAAGGGAATTAAAAAAATCCGCTTCTGGATGACCTTTTCCGAGCGTTATTTAACTCACCTGAAGGTTCTTGAGAATGTTGGCATGACCTCTATTGAACCCCTTGAATTTGAAGGCAAACAGATTGTTCCCCTTCAGTTTTTAAAAGCTGTGCTTCCCGATCCGGCTTCCTTAGGTCCCAGAACAAAAGGTAAAACCAATATCGGATGCATCTACCAGGGAACCAAAGACGGGCAGCCCTTGAATTATTATGTTTATAATGTATGTGATCATGAGGAATGTTATAAGGAAGTTGGCTCCCAGGCAATTTCTTATACAACAGGTGTACCGGCTATGATCGGAGCAATGATGGTGCTGACTGGAAAATGGAAAAAGCCCGGTGTCTTTAATGTGGAAGAATTTGATCCGGATCCTTTTATGGATCAGTTAAATAAACAGGGACTGCCCTGGAAGGAAGACTTTAATCCGGCGTTAGTAGATTAGAAAATGCGTTGCATTTTTAATCTTTCTATTTCGGCAGTATTGCAAGCAGGCTTGCAATATGCATGGGGATTAGATTAGTATTCTATTCCCCACAGATAGGAGTGGTGTTAATGAATTTTGATGTGAAAAACCTTCCGACCCCAATCTATATTGTTGATGAAACTTTACTGGAAAAAAACCTTAAAATCCTGAAAATGGTAGCAGACCGGACCGGATGTAAAATTCTTTTGGCCCAGAAGGCGTTCTCCATGTATTCTGAATACCCCCTGATCGGGAAGTATTTACAGGGAACCACTGCCAGCGGTTTATATGAAGCCAGACTTGGACGGGAAGAGATGAACGGAGAAGTACACATATTTTCACCGGCTTATAAGGAAGAGGAAATTGATGAGATTATCGCAATCTCTGACCATATGATTTTTAATTCTTTTCACCAGTGGAATAAGTATAAAGAGACAGTAAAAGCAAGTAAAAAAACCGTCAGCTGCGGTATCCGGATTAATCCGGAATATTCCGAAATTGAGACAGATCTTTACAACCCTTGTATATCCGGTTCCAGATTCGGGATAACCTTAAGCCAGTTTGAGGGTAAGGATTTAGAGGGGATTGACGGACTGCATTTTCATACCCTGTGCGAACAGAATTCCGATGTATTGGAACGTACCGTTCAGATTGTAGATGAGAAATTTGGAAAATTTATGGGCAGAATGAAATGGATTAATTTTGGCGGCGGTCATCACATAACCAGACCGGATTATGATTTGGAAACCCTGATTCGTTCCATTTTGTATATAAAAGATAAATACGGGGTTGAGGTATATCTGGAGCCGGGTGAGGCGGTTGCACTAAATACGGGATTTTTAGTTGCAAAAGTGCTGGATACCATGGTTAACGGAATGGCTATCGCCATTTTAGATACCTCAGCGGCCTGCCATATGCCGGATGTACTGGAGATGCCCTACCGCCCGGAGATTATAGATGCGGGGAAACCCGGAGAATATGACTTTACTTACCGCCTTGGCGGACCAACCTGCCTGGCAGGAGATGTTATCGGGGATTATTCCTTTAGACAGCCCTTAGAACCAGGCGATAAGCTTATTTTCTGTGATATGGCCCATTATTCTATGGTTAAGAACAATACATTTAATGGCATCGGACTGCCGGGGATAGCTGCCTGGAATCCGGAAGAGGGGGTCAAAATAATTAAGCAGTTTGATTATGAAGACTTTAAAATGCGGCTGTCATAGATTTATTTTTAATCTAAACTATAATTGATACAAAGACTAAGGAATATATTAATCATAAAAGCCAGTACAAAAACCAATGGGTTTGTACTGGCTTTTTTATCTCAAACGAGGAAATTCCTCCTTAAAAAACCTTTGGGAGATACACATTTACGTGCTAAGAATATTTGCCACTGTCGTGGCAGTGGGTCAGCTGGAAATCAGTAAACCAGACTCCGGACTTTTATTAATTACATAAGATTCATACATCGGCAGGTTGATGGAACAATTGTTTCTCATATTATTTTTAAAAGATTATGATAGGATTCCTGTTTTATAAAAGAGATCTATCAGGCAAAACTACATAAAAAAGAAAATAAAAACAGTGGAAGGATTGTAAATAACAGTGTAGAATAATAGTATAAGCTGCGGAATAATAGCAAAATTACACATAATAAGGTAACAAAGCGTCCTTTCAAATTAACCCGATGTGCCGCAGGGCATTATAAAACATAAGACGGAGAATGCAAATTGATTAAAGTAATGTTAGTTGACGATGAAATAATGGCCATGAACTATATGAAATCCCTCATTAACTGGGAGGATTACGGATTTGAAATAACCGCCACCCAAACCAATGGGGTAAAAGCTCTGGCTTTCTTAAA
The DNA here is from genome assembly GCA_023443925.1 of Bacillota bacterium. The sequence continues at coordinate 6,403 of JAEZSL010000371.1, forward strand.
AAAAGAAATGGTGGATGTTATATTTGCGGATATTAGGATGCCCGGAATGGACGGATTGGAATTCAGTCAGAAGGCCCTTGAAATCAATCATAAATTAATTATTATACTTTTAACTTCCTACGGTGATTTTGATTATGCGAAAAAAGCTCTGAACATCGGGGTATCGAATTATCTGCTGAAGCATGAAACGAAAGCGGAAAATCTCATTGAGGAACTGGAAAATTTAAGAATAAAAATTACAGAAATGAAACAGAACGAAAAGGTGGTAATCGGTCAATTGATTCAAAAACTGATTACTTATCCGGACAGTTTTTCACAGCAGGAAAGAGAAAGTATGTATCGGCTCCTGCTGCTCCATAAACGCAATATTATATCCTATCTGGTGATTTTGGATAATCCGCTGCAATTTCAGGATATGAAAAAAACCTACGATGGAGCGAAAGTAAGTGAAGAATCCATTGTTCACTATATGGATCTGAAATTTGATAATATGGTTACCATCTACTTAAGAAATGGCCAGTGGCTGGTTTTAAATATTTTTGAGCCGGTTATCAGCCAGAGACAAATCCTGGATGAGATATATATGGCGGCTTACGGCCTCCAAAGATATGTATTTCAGAAGTATGAGAGGACAGTATCCATTATCCCCTCCCCTGTATTTAATAATATAGATGAGCTGCCTTTCGTTTACCGTAATTTAAAAGAGGTATCGGGCTATCTGGTATTCTTTGATAAAAATAAGATTCTCTATGGCAGAGATATTACTGTAAAATCCGTAATGGAGAAACAGAAGATAGACAGCATACTGACCGAGATAAAAAGCGGTTCAGATAAGGGAGAAATTGAAATAATTCTTAAGAATATTGATATGTTCTTTGGAATCTGCATCCGTAATCTGGATATAAAGGCATTTCACTATTTTAGCTGGCAGTTAATCCAGATATTGATAGATTATTCGAAGGAAAAGGATCTGGAATATTATGAAGGCCTTATGGAAAACGGACTGGATTCCATATACTCCGCTTCCCAGCTTCATGCCTGGTTTGCATTACAATTTGAAACCGTTATGAAGGAAATGACAGAAAAAGAGTTAAGGCAATATACGCCGAAAATAAGAGAAGCCATTAAATATATATTCAATCATTACCATACGGACATAAAAATAGATGATGTGGCCTGCAGCGTAAAGGTAAGCGGTGAATATTTAAGGCACCTATTTAAAGAAGAAGTAGGCAAAGGTTATAATGAGTATCTTACGGACTTAAGAATTCAAAAAGCAAAGGAACTGCTATTGGAAGAAAAGTATAAATTATATGAAATTGCCGATATGATAGGTTACAGTTCCGGTACCTATTTCAGTGCGGTTTTTAAGAAAATAACCGGTATCAATCCGCAGGACTATAAAGGTGAAGCCAATGAAGAACAGGATACGGCCCGGAATTAAGGGTAAGCTTATATTGAGCATAATGGGGGTTATTACCAGTATTATACTGATACTTGGTATTGTAGTCTATCAGAATTTCAGTAAAATACTGCTGAATAACGCGATAAAGGATAACCAGAAAAGGCTGGAGGAAATCACAGAACAACTGGATTCCATAGAAAGTCAGATGGCCTACATTGCAGATTATATTATAACAGATAATGCAGTGGCGGAATATACCCATGCAGGTTATAATGAAACCCATGCCCAGATAAATGAAGACATCTATAATATGAAATCCATACTGACCCGGTTTGTGGTCATCAATCAGTATCTGACCGGAATCTCCCTGCTCCGGGATGATGGGGTGGCTTTTACTAATAGTGCGGATCTGGACCGTGAATATGTACACAATTACGTAATGGGTCTTTTAAAGGATAAGGAAGCCAAGAAACTGGATAACCGGCGTTTTACCAATTACCATAAGATTTATGCCAATAATATTAAAAAAAGCATGAACGTAATTACTTATATCGCCCGTTACACCAATATCGCTTATCCCGGCGAAGTGAACTACCTTTTTCTGGACGTGCCCTATGATAACATAATCAAAATAATGGAACAGGGCGAAAGTGAATTTGATAAGGTTATTCTGCTTAATAAAGAGAATACGGTTTACTACGGAGATACGGACTTGCCGGAAGGTATCTACCAGAAATTAAGCATGGACGAAACCTCTCAGAGGATAGAAGAAGGAGAAAATATATATATCCTGAATATCGGTGAAAACAGTAACTGGAAGACCATGGTATCCATCTCAAAATCAAAGCTTTTTTCTACCATTACGCCGGTTATGTATGCTTTTGTAATCGCTTTTATCATTTGTTTTCTGGTATTGACTTTTATTTTAATTATAATATTAAGTGGTATTATTAAACCCCTTAAGAACTTATCACAAGGGATGAAACAGGTATCCAAAGGAGATTACAATGTAAAGATTCATGTGAACAGCAAGGATGAAATCGAGGAACTGGCGGATGGCTTTAATCATATGACTTCAAAAATTGAACAGTCCATTGCTGACTCCATACAGCATGAAAAGACAAAAAGAAAACTGCAGCTGGATCTTTTGATGAATCAGATAAATCCTCATTTTATCTATAATACGTTAAATACGGTGATTTATATGGCTCATGACCAGAAAACACAGGCAGTGGAGGATGTTACCTATTCTCTTATTAATGTACTGAAGGATTCGGTTAAGATTGGGAAAGAATCCATTTGTGATTATATACATGTAGAACTGGAAATTATTAAAAATTATATGAAAATCCAGCAGTACCGGTACCCCGACAGTTTCCGGTTCCGGGTTGAATACGAGGAGGCGCTGTCTGATTTACTAATACCCAAGATGGTAATCCAGCCATTGGTGGAGAATGCTTTATTTCATGGTGTATGTTTGTGTGAGCATGCCTGTGAGATCTGTGTTACCATTAAGAAGGTCATTACCCAGGAAGAAATGGAGCAAATTGAAATTTGTGTCTGGGATAACGGAGTTGGCATGGATAAGGATACCTTACATAAGTGCCTGCAGGCTAAGGGAAATATAAAAGAGAACAATCAGACCAGAAGTATCGGGCTTTCCAATATTATTGAACGGCTTAATTTTATTTATGGGAAAATTCAGTCGATTCAAATATATTCTAAATTAAATGAGGGTACGAAAGTAACAATTACCGTACCGGTCAAAGCGAGTTTTTAACGACTTATGAAAATATAAGATGATATAAAAAACGGTTATTGCAGGTGAAATAACCGTTTTTTATATAAAATAGCCGTTTTTTTAAGATGATGAAACAGAGAAGGTACATTAAAATAGGTTTATCAAACAAAGGAAAGGTATGGAGAAGTATGAAATTGAAAAATGTATTGGGCTTAATTATGGCATTTACAATGGTTACTGTAAGCCTTGCCGGCTGCGGCGGCAAAAAAGAAGCAGTACCAAGCTCAGAACCTGGGAAGGGTTCAGAGACCTCACAGGAACAAACAGCAGCGAGTGGGGAACAGGGGTTTAATATTACTCCGGATACAAAAGGGGAAATTACAATTTGGGACTGGAACTCCGCATACGAAGAAAAAATGTATCCGTATTTTCAGAAAGCTTACCCGAATATTAAAGTTAACTATGTAACCGTTGCCCATGGTGATTATATGCAGAAGCTTCAAAGTGCGCTGGCAACCGGAACCGGAGTACCGGATATTATTTTAGGAGAAGGTGCCTGGAGAGGTAAATTATTTGATATGGGCATTCTGGAAGATTTGGAAGCAGCACCCTACAATATCCAGAGACAGGAAATGTTTGCTTACCTGATTGACTGTATGACGGATTCCGCCGGGAAATTAGTTGGTGTAGACCAGTCCATTGCACCTGCCGGTTTTGCTTATAAGAGGGATCTGGCGGTTCAGTATCTGGGTACCGATGATACGGATAAAATCTATGAAATGATCAGCACCTGGGATAAGTTTATTGAAACCGGCAAGCTGGTAGCGGAAAAGAGTAATGGTAAAGTTAAAATGTTAGCCGGTTTCGGTGATGTATTATACGCAACAAGAGGTCAGAACAGCCAGAAATATGTTGACGGCAACACCATTGATATAACCAGCCGTATGACAAAAGCCCTTGAAACTGCCATTAAGGTAAGAGATGCTAAAATCGTAGGCGATAACGAGCTGGATACACCCAGCTGGAATGCGGAATTTGCTGAGGATGAAACAATATTCTTCCCTTCAGCACCTTGGAGCTGTGAATGGCATGTAGCTGCCAATGATCCGGAAGGCTCCGGCAACTGGGGTCTTACCAAGGCACCGGAAAGCGGATATACCAAAGGCGGAACCTCTGTCAGTATTTACAAGGATTCACCCAATAAAGAAGCTGCCTTTGCTTATTTAAAATGGACTTATTTCTCTGTGGAAGGAAGTATCATAAGCCGTGATGTTATCGGTCAGTATTCTTCACTCAAAGCATGCTATAATGGAGAAAATGCGATTTACAATGAACCGGGTGCTTATGATGAATTTTTCGGCGGACAGAACCTGGCGAAGTATTTCGT
>JAEZSL010000383.1 GCA_023443925.1 Bacillota bacterium
TTACTAATTTAAATCCTCATTTTGTAAAAGCACTGCAGTTACTGGCACTGCTTTATATGAAGAACGGCGAAACGGATAAAGCCGTAAAATGTCTGTTAAAAGCCAGTAAGATAGACGTATCCAACACTACGACATTAAGATACCTCCATGAACTGGGGGAAATGGCGGCCCCCGTCCGGGATGATTCCTCCCTCAGGAAGGAAGTAAGCACTTTTGACATGGATAATGTGAGAAGAGTCCAGGAACCCGCGGTATTTCCTACCAGCAGTTACAAAGAAGACAAACCTAATGTCTGGGTTTTTGTAAACCTCATCCTGGGAATCGCCATTGGTATATTAGGCGTCTTTTTCCTCATTGTGCCTACGGTGGAAAGCAAATATAAAAACCAGCTGAAAAACCAGGAAGTAGAATATGTCTCCGAGATAAATAAGAACACCCAGAACCAGGGATCTTTAGAAAAATCGAATACCGAATTACAGCAGAAAGTGAAGGAGTTACAAGCTCAGATCGACAGTTTCGAAGTAGTGGAGTATGATGATACCATATATAATGAGTTATTTAAAGCTGCAAAATTATATACCCAGGAATTATTGAAGGGGAATAATAATGTGGATTATGTTAAAACCGCGGAAGCCTTATCGAAAGTTAAGTTTGACAAACTGGATAAGCAGGAAGCGAAGGATTTGTATAACCAGATTAAAGATGCGTCCTATTTAGAAGCATCGAAAAAGCTTTATACATCCGGACATAGTTACTATTCCAACCGGAAGTATGACGAAGCATTGGAAGATCTGAATAAGTCTTATGAATATGATCCCCAGAATGTTGATTCAATTTATTTTATCGGCAGGTCATATCATCAGTTAAGTGATTATGAAAATGCAGCCAAGTATTATACAATTTTAACAGAGCAGTTTCCCGACACAAAACGTGCATCGGAAGCAGCAGAAAAACTGGCCAGCTTAGGTTAACACCATACAGCAGATAAAATGAACTCGAATAAGAAAGACAATTCTAATGATAGCTTTCATTAGAGATGTCTTTTTTTATAAAAATAGCAGTAAATATATGATAAAATATGTAATTATATGTAAAGGAAGCAAAAATATGTGAGGTAAGGTTTGGTGTAAAATTTATGGACAAGCACGAAAAAAAGAGCAAGAATACAACAATATTACAGTTGCGGGAGGGGGTGAAAGCGGACTTTGAGATTATTGACCGGTGTCTGGTTGTAAAGTTGTTTGAAGAATTAGACCACCATAATGCGATATCGATACGAGAACATTCGGATAAACTGATTACGGGTAAAAATATCAAGGATATTGTCTTTGATTTCACAGGATCTGACTTCATGGATAGTTCTGGTATTGGTGTTATTATGGGGCGTTATAAAAAAATCATATTTACAGGGGGAAAGGTTGCCGTAACAGGCGTCAATCAAAGTGTGGACAGGATATTCCGTTTATCCGGATTATATAAAATCATTCATAAATTCGAAACGATAGAAGATGCGGTTAACAAATTTAACCATAATTAAATTAGTAGAACGCAAAGGGGCAGACTTATAGTCGGCATGGGAGGACGTTCTGAGCAGGAGGATAAGTATGGATTATACTAACGAAATGTTACTTGAAATTGACAGTCAGTCAAGGAATGAAAGTTTTGCAAGAATGGTAGTTGCAGGCTTTGTCGCACAATTAGATCCAACCATTGAAGAAATTGCGGATATTAAAACCGCTGTTTCGGAAGCAGTAACCAATGCAATTATTCATGGTTATAACAACGGTCCCGGAAGAGTAAGGTTAACCTGCAGAATATGTAATCATGAAGTATTTATAGAAGTAGTGGATACCGGTAAAGGGATTGAAGATATTGAAAAAGCCATGGAACCCTTATATACCACAAGACCGGAATTGGAGCGTTCCGGCATGGGATTTTCGTTTATGGAAGCCTTTATGGATGATTTAGAAGTCGAATCGAAACTGGGTGAAGGAACTACGGTTAAGATGAAAAAACTGATCCATTGAAAAACAGCAGCATGCTCCTTAGGGTAAGATTCCAGAAAAAAGTATACATAGGAAGCCTTATCCTATGCCGTATTATTTAAGAAGGGAGTGAAACAGTGGATACATTAGAGCTGATTCGTCGGTCACAGCAGGGAGATAAAGAAGCAAGGGATAGAGTTATTACAGAGAATATCGGGCTTGTATGGAGCATCGTCCGGAGATTTATGTGCCGTGGGCATGAACCGGAAGATTTATTCCAGATAGGCAGTATCGGCTTGATAAAAGCCATCGATAAATTTGATATGTCCTATGACGTAAAATTCTCAACCTATGCTGTTCCCATGATTATGGGAGAAATAAAGCGTTTCCTAAGGGATGACGGCGTAATAAAAGTAAGCCGGTCCATGAAGGAAACGGCCGGTAAAATCCGGATTACCAGAGAAAAATTAAGTAGTCTATACGGGAGGGAACCAACCCTTGAAGAGATTAGTAAAGAACTTAATCTGGCCAAGGAAGAAGTAGTTATGGCTCTGGAATCCGGAGCGGAAGTGGAATCTTTATATAAGACCATATACCAGGGGGATGGCAACGCAATTTATTTAATTGATAAATTAGAACAAACCAATGATGAAAACGAAAATATGATTGACAGGCTTGCATTAAGAGAGACCATTGCATCCTTGGATGAAAAGGATCAGGAATTAATCAGGCTTCGATACTTTATGAATAGAACACAGACAGATATCGCCAAAGAACTGGGAATATCCCAGGTTCAGGTATCTCGTCTTGAAAAGAAAATTTTATTAAAAATGCGGGAAAAGATGATGTAAATATTCCCAGTATATTAAAGTATAAGTGACAAATAATAATAATCAAATTAAGTATAAATAGTAATCTATAGTAAGTGGAACAATCGGAATAAAGAAAAAATTGTAAAGCATCCGTATAGTAATATACTGATGCTTTTCTTTTGGTTAAAAAATCTGATGATAAAGAGGTGATTAACTATGATCTTTAAGCGAAGGATATATTTACTGGCTATTGTTCTAACAGTATTTATTGCCGCGGTAATGATAGCCTTTATCGTACAGAAAGACGGTACGAAGGATTTTAAAGGAACTCTGGTTGAGCGATATGATAATGAGGCGGTCTGCTGATATGGATAAACAAAATCTGTATATTAAAATAGATAAAAATAATATGGTTAAAAATAAAACTGTCTATCTGAAAGATGCCGCCAAACTTTACAGCACGGATACAAAGATGGTAAACGATTTATACAGTCATGTAATTTATGAAATTCAAAGCAGTAAAAAGGCAAATTATATTTTTTCCATATTAAAGCTCATCGAAAATATCAATAAATTATATCCGGATGTGCATATTACCAATCTTGGAGAAACGGACTTTATTATTCATTATGATCCGCCGAAAGCAGTAAACAAACTGTTTGAATTCGGTAAAGTAGCATTTGTTTCTCTAATGGTTTTCTTTGGGGCTGCATTTACTATAATGACCTTTAATGAAGATGCCAATGTCAGGGAAGTTTTTTATATTATGTATAAACTCATTATGGGTAATGAAAAAGACGGAGGATCCATTCTGGAAATTTCCTACGCAGTAGGTCTTCCCCTGGGTATTATACTTTTCTTTAATCATTTTTCCAAAGTTAAATTAGGAAATGACCCCACACCGATGCAGGTTCAAATGCGCCTGTATGAAGAAGATCTGGATAAAACCTTAATCGAAAATGCCAACCGGGAGGGAAAGACGATTGATGTATTGTAGATATGCCGTCCTCATTCTCATTGGAATTACAGGAGGTTTTGTTGTGGCCGCCGGTGTCTATGCATTTATAACCCTGATCGGCGTACTCACCAGATTGGCCGTAAGAACCAATACGGCAAACCGGATTCTTCTATATGAGGATCTAGTCGTCCTGGGGGCGGCAATCGGTAATATCGTATTGCTTTTTGAAGTTAAGCTTCCCTTTGGTATAGTTGGCCTAATTATCTTTGGCCTGTTTTCAGGAAGCTTCATTGGCTGCCTGGCAGTGGCTCTGGAGGAGGTATTACAGGTATTTCCGGTGTTGACCTATAGAATCCGATTGAAAGCAGGCATCCCCATTATCGTATTATGTCTGGCTATCGGTAAAGGCCTTGGAGCCTTTTATCAGTTATTTATGAATGATTGATAGAAAAAATTAATTGTAATAAGCAAAGGAATCATAATAAGTAAAGGAATCGTAATAAGCAAAGGAATCGTAATAAGCAAAAGAATCATAATAAGTAAAGGAATCGTAATAAGCAAAGGAATCGTAATAAGCAAAAGAATCGTAATAAGCTAAGGAATCGTAATAAGAAAAATAACCGTAATAACAAAGGAATCGTAATAAGAAAAATAACCGTAATAAGCAAAGGAATCGTAATAACCAAATAATCGTAATACCAAAAATAATCTCAAAAAGACAGAGTGAGACCTCGTTAATCAAAATAATTAAAAAGGAGAAGGAGTTGAGTTAACATGCCAAATGATAATAAAAAGGTTACAGCCCAGGATGTAGTTATTGAAAAGGACAAAAATAAAAAAGAGCAGATGTATAACCAATATGTCAAGGATATGACACCCACCCATAACTGGTTTGCTAATTTATGCAAAGCTTTTGTTGTAGGAGGAATTATATGTACCATCGGGCAGGGACTGACGAATCTATATCAGCACTGGGGAGCAGGAGAGGAATTATCTGCGGGTTATACCTCATTAACTTTGATATTTTTAGCTGTACTGCTGACAGGCCTTAATATTTATCCCAAAATAGCAAAGTTTGCGGGAGCCGGAAGTGTAGTACCTATAACGGGTTTCGCCAACTCCGTAGCCGCTCCGGCTGTTGAATACAAAAAAGAAGGACAGGTATTCGGGATAGGCTGTAAGATCTTTACCATAGCAGGGCCGGTTATACTATATGGCATATTCGCCTCCTGGCTATTGGGACTTATATATTATATCCTTATGGAATTAGGTGTGGTCAGTTAAATCAGGATGAAGATCCGGAAAAGAGGTTAGGATTAAAGATGTCAGAACAGTCAGAAAATAAAAAAACAGAACAGAAACAATCGGAACAAAAACAATCAAAACAAAAGCAATCGGAACAAAATAATAAAATGGATGAAAATAAGATAAATAAAATTATGGGAAAACAGAGTATTCTGTTTGCCAATCCCCCTTATATACACTCAGGTTCCTCCGTAGCAGGAAAAAAGGAAGGAGAGGGCCCGCTTGGAACTTTTTTTGACAAAGTCGAGGAAGATCCTATGTTTGGAGGCAGCAGCTGGGAAGATGCAGAAAGCCGTCTGATGAAGCAGGCATGTGAACTTGCAATAGAGAAAGCCGGGCTTACCAACGAAGATATACGTTATTTATTAGGCGGAGATTTATTAGGGCAGTTAATCGCCACATCTTTTGGTATAGTAGATCTGAATATTCCTACTTTTGGAATTTATGGAGCCTGTTCTACCATGGGAGAATCCATGGCACTTGGTGCTATGCTTGTAGACGGAGAATTTGCGGAAAAAGTTCTTGCCGTTACATCCAGTCATTTCGCCGGTGCAGAAAAGCAATTCCGTTTCCCGTTGGCTTACGGCAACCAGCGTCCCTTGTCCGCTTCCTGGACCGTTACCGGCAGCGGCGCGGTGGTAATCGGAAAAGATAAACCGTCATCCAACATCCGGCAAAAACCCGGAGAAAGCGGTTATATCAGAATTAAAGGGGTAACAGTGGGGAAAATCGTAGACTATGGTATAAAAGACTCCATGAACATGGGAGCCTGTATGGCTCCTGCTGCATACAGTACAATTTCACAAAATTTAAAAGATTTTAATGTGCTGCCGAGTTATTATGATAAGATTGTTACCGGGGACTTAGGGTATGTAGGCAAGGATATACTGATTGATTTATTAAAACAGGATGGTTTTGATATAAGCGCAAACCATATGGATTGCGGAATTCAGATGTTTGACAAGGATACTCAGGATACCCATGCCGGAGGAAGTGGCTGCGGCTGCAGTGCAATCACATTGACCGGATATATCTTTCCGAAACTGCTGCGCCATGAATGGACAAGAGTTTTATTTGTACCCACCGGAGCGCTGCTTTCACAGGTTAGTTATAACGAAGGTAATACGGTTCCCGGTATTGCTCATGGTATTGTTATTGAAGCTTGCTGATTTGGGCTGTTATTATGGAAGGTTAATAAAGCCGGATAGGAGAATTGTATGGATTATTTAAAAGCATTTTTAGTAGGTGGTTTAATCTGTGCGGCGGTACAGATATTAATGGATAAAACAAAGCTTATGCCAGGAAGAATTATGGTTATTCTCGTATGTCTCGGTTCTCTCCTGGGAGCGGTAGGGTTATACGAACCATTCGTAGAGTGGGCCGGCGCCGGAGCCAGTGTACCCTTAAGCGGATTCGGTAATGTATTGTTTAAGGGTATCAAAAAAGCCGTGACGGAAGAAGGTTTCATCGGATTATTTAAAGGAGGTTTTACCGCCTCGGCGGTAGGAATATCCGCCGCGCTGATATTCAGTTACATTGCTTCCTGGTTATTTAACCCGAAACTCAAGGAATGATAATTATGTTATATTTCAAGCAGCTTTTATATCCGGATCCGGTTTAGATTTAATATAATTATATCTTATAGAATAGTAATATTGAGAAAATTGAGATTCCTGATTAAAAAACTTTAGGGTATAAAACTGCTTTTAATATAGATGTAACAAAGTAAGAAAAGCCGGTACCAATGCTATAAAGGACTCCTTCCCTTATAGTTTTGTTACCGGCTTTTCTTATTTATTTTATGATTCTGGAGATAATCCAGTTTTTAAAATTCTCTTAAACTATGCTTTATTTCTTATTGCCCGTAATCATAATAGAATTCGATATCCGTATCATCCGCAGTCTCATTATCCGTAGTATTGCTTCCATTACCATTACCGTTTCCATTACCATTACCGTTACCATTACCGTTTCCGTTACCATTACTGTTTCCGTTACCATTATTATTACCATTGTTCCCGCCGTTGCCTGCAGGTGGATTATTCGGTAAGGTACCTCCCTGGCTGCCGTTTGGCGGATAAGGAGTTATGCTGGGGGTAACAGGCGTTTTCGAATTGTGTTTGGTACAGATTTTGTTTGAATATAAATACGGAGTGTCTTTGGTAGTGTTCTTTTCGTCCTTAATCAGGAATACCTTTTCTTCCAGTGATGCCTCCGGACAATATTCATTGGCTACCTGGCCGGAATCTTTACATACGGTTACTTTTACATGAATATCGCATTTTTCCGATGGTACGGTGCCCTTTGCAAAATATTCTGTCTTTACGGTTGAACCTCCGACATACTTATCACACAGGCCGTCAACCGCCAGTTTACCGCTTTTGGTACAAATCTTGGCACTGACAATGGAATCAGGTTTGGTGAAGGGCTTGGATTCCAGTTTATATTGTTCATGAATCTGCTGCATAATATCACGCCATATAATTTTCTGATAGCTCTTATTGGTTTGCTTTAAATTGTTATCAAAACCGGACCAGATGGATGCCGTATAATAAGGGGTAAAGCCGGAAAACCAGAGATCGTTGTCGTCCGATGTTGTTCCGGTCTTACCGGCAATCGGCATATGAATTTTATTAAAATTAACGGAAGTACCCGTTCCTTTTTTAACAACATCCTCCATGGCACTGGTCAGCAGATAAGCGGTGGATTCCTTCATTACCTGGCGTTCGGCAGGCTTATTTTTAATTAATACTTTATTATCGTGGTCTAAAATTTTTGTATAGAAGCTGGGTTTTACATAAACTCCGCCGTTGGCAATAGCAGCATAGGCTGCGGTTAGTTCAAGATTTGTAACACCGTCGGTAATACCGCCAAGAGCCATAGATAAGTTAATGTCGGAGAAAACCTTTCCGGAATCGGAAGTCTTGCTGTCCACTAAAGTAGAAAAGCCTAATTTGGCAAGGTAATCAAAACCGACCTGAGGCGTTACCTGAGCCAATGTTTTAACGGTAACGATATTCATGGAGTTGGTGATACCCTGTCTTAAGGTAGTCAGGCCTTCATAAGTCTCCCCGTTCCAGTTGCTTACATATTTATCGGAATCCGGATACTTAAAAGGTGCATCATCGATGGTAGAAGCCAGTGTCATTCCCGCGGAGTCTAATGCCGGAAGGTAAGTGGAGAGCACTTTGAAGGTAGAACCAGGCTGTCTGGTAGTATTAGTGGCTCTATTTAAGGTACGGTTACCGGTTTTTTCACCTCTGCCGCCGACTAAAGCGACAACCTGTCCGTTGGACTGGTCCATAATAATCATGGAAGACTGGGGCTGTATGATTAGACTCGTATTTTCACCTAAAATAGTATCGCCGTCTTCCACCATTGCGTTTTTAAATTTATCTACTTTTTCAAGAGCATCATCTTTACTGACGAAATAAGTAGTAAAAGAAGAGGAGCCTGATTTAAAGTAATCCACCAGATCGTTAGTATGATAATGGTGTGTGGTTCCGTCTTTCTTTTCAATGGACAGGGCATAAGTTAATTCCCAGTAGGAGTCTTTTCCGATTTGAGGAAAATAATCTTCGTTGGAATAGACATCATCTACAATGCCCTGTATCTTGGAGTCCAAAGTGGTATATATACTTAATCCGCCGCTGTATAAGGCATTACTTGCCTGTGTATAGGTATAACCTCTTTCCTGCTGCAGATCTTCAATTACCTGTTCAATCAGTTCATCCACAAAATAGCTGTAATAGGATGTGGTGCTCTGCTCCTCATTAATGGATTGGATTCGGGAGTAAACGTCATCGTTAATTGCTTCCTCATATTCTTCTTCCGTGCATAATCCAAGCCGTTTCATACTATCCAGAACCATGGTCCTTCTTTTTGCATTATTGTCAGGATGGGCAATGGGATTCATATTGGTAGGTGACTGGGCAATGGCAGCAATAACGGCTGATTCCGACAGATTTAATTCGCTGACATCCTTATTAAAATAGCGTTTTGAAGCAGTTTGTACACCATAGGTACCGGCGCCCAGGTTAATATTATTCATATAATATTCCAGGATGGCCCCTTTATCCAAACGGTCTTCCAGCTGAATAGCCAGATACTGTTCCTGAACTTTACGAATCAGACGGTCGGTAAAGTTATTCTCTGCGCCGCCGTCAAAAACCTGGTTCTTAAGTAGCTGCTGGGTAATGGTACTGGCACCTTCATCAAAATCACCTTTGCTGATACCAACGAAAAAGGCACGGAAAATACCCCGTATATCGATTCCGTTATGTTCATAAAAACGCTCGTCTTCAATGCTGATAACACAATTCTGTAAAACTTTTGGTATCTCATCTATAGTAACATATACACGGTTAGCTTCTGCACCGGCTAATGTTTCAATCAGATTGCCGTCTTTGTCATATATATTGGTTGTATAACCGGTCGGTATTACATTAATCTGATCAATGCTGGGTGCACTGTCAGCCAGGCCTCTTAGTACACCGATGCCCGCAAATGAACCGATAATTGCTAAAAATACAATTCCAATTAAGAATACTCTGAAAAAAGAAACCCAGGCTTTTGAGGCAACTTTTCTGGAAGTAGATTTTATCTGATGTTGTTTTTTCGCAATTCCCTTTTTACTAAAGTCCATATTAAACCTCCTTTATCCTGCTATTATACCAAATTGTTACTGCAAAATAAAGAAATTTTTATTCTGTCTGTTAACGATGGGTATTTGCATAAAAAATCAGGAAACAGGCAACAAACTGTTGCTCAGTTAATATGTAGGTAATTGTCATAAAATTCACATTTGCGAAGATTATATTGGGATAATTTAAGCTATTTTTTACATATCGTGAGAAAAATAGCCAAAGTGTCGAATGCTGGCGATTTATGCGAGTCGTTATACTTTTAATCATATTGTAACAAATATATAATGTAGTTAGATTTAAACCTACTGTAAGAGAAATGCTTTAAAAATATTACTGGATGGATTTATAGGGAGGGGCAATGAGAAAACTTTATTTAGAGGGTACCAAAAGAATGATGTTGGAAGATAATAAAGAGGTACAGTTGGATTATTATCTGGTAGAAGATTTTAAAGATCGTGGGCAAGATATCAGTTTATATGGGATAAAAATAGTGAGGCATTTGGAAGATTATCTGGAAACAGAAGATACGGAACCCATTTCCTATTCTAGGGATATAGTGAAGGACATGGTACATAAATTGTGGAATAATGAGGTGACGTTAGTCACAATGCTAGAAATAGTAGATGATCTGGTTAGTGAATACTGTTAACGATAGGTTAAAGCATTTTAATAAATAGTAGGTTAAGAATATGTAAATAGATCTAAAAAAGTAAGAAGTCTCTTAAATGTAAGGTTTAAGAGGCTTCTTCTGTTTATCACCAGGTATCAAAGAGCTCCACTTTTCCGCCCACATTGGCAAAATATACTTTTTCTTCCTGGGAAAGGAGGGCTTTACCGTTGGTAGCTTCTATGGTCTTTTTCATAAATTCGGCGTACAGTTCCTCAGGTATTAAAAGAGTCAGGGTAACCGAATCGGTGTAATCGCTCTGTAAAATAGTGATGCCCGACTGGGAGGCGATATACTGGATTTTTCCGATACCGCTATAATCCGTACCTACCTTTACCTTGAGACCGTAAAACTTATCAATAACGGTACTCTGGTTCAAGGCTTCTTTGGCAGCATTCTGGTAGGCACGGACAAGACCGCCGGTACCAAGGAGAGTACCTCCGAAATACCTGGTAACCACAATTACCGTATTGTGGATTTGTTCGCCCAGCAATACGTCCAGAATGGGCCGTCCGGCAGTTCTTACAGGTTCTCCGTCATCGCTGCATCTTTGGATTTCATCATGACTGCCGATAACATAGGCAGAGCAGTTGTGACTGGCATCCCAGTGCTTTTTCTTAATTTTTTCTATGAACTCTATAGCAGCCTCTTCCGACAGAATGGGGGCGGCAGTTGCTATAAATCTCGATTTTTTCTCAGTTATTTCACCGGTCCCGCCGGAATAGACGGTTCGAAAGAATTTCGGCATAGGCATCTCCTACTTGAACTGATTTTGTACAGGATCATATTTATATTGTATTGCATTCAGTTTTTCTGTTATTTCCTCTTCATTGATCTCCAAATTATCACATAAGCTTTGGAAATCCGAATAATAATCTCTTAGCTGAGTATTAATGAAGCTGAGTAATATTATGGGGTCACTGGGAATTGTCATACTAACCTCTTTCCTGAATATATAATGTATTGGTTCATATTTACAAATTTGAAGTTGAAAGGTTTTATCTTTCAACCTGACGTATTTTTGAATCCGAAGTTTCAATGTTTAATCCTTCGGCACAAATTCTTCTTTTTATATCTTGAATTTAATGATTACTCTATTTTATCATAGTTTCCTGATAAATCAAGTGCAACTGCCACAGCGGACCCTGCTGGAAGTATGCGGTAAGAACGGCGTTAATCAGCATGGATCAAGGATATTGTTCTCTATTGACGCTTTGTTTATTTTTCTATACAATAGATGTAATGTTTAGGAGGTAAATTGCATGGACTTGTTTGAATATATGAGAAACAGTAACCAGGAGAAGGAATCTCCCCTGGCCTCCAGATTACGGCCGAGGACACTGGATGAAGTAGTTGGGCAGAGCCACATTATCGGTAAGGACAAATTATTGTACCGGGCAATTAAGGCAGATAAAATCAGTTCTATTATCTTTTATGGACCGCCGGGAACCGGGAAGACCACTCTGGCTAAAGTAATAGCCGGTACCACCAGCTCTGTTTTTACCCAGATTAATGCGACCTCAGCCGGAAAAAAAGATATGGAAGAAGTAATTGCCCAGGCAAAAGATAATGCAGGTATGTATGGGAAAAAAACTATTTTGTTTATCGATGAAATCCATCGGTTTAATAAAAGCCAGCAGGATTATCTGCTGCCCTTTGTAGAGGACGGAACCATAGTCCTGATCGGGGCTACTACGGAGAATCCTTATTTTGAAGTTAACAGCGCTTTATTATCCCGTTCTATCATATTCGAGTTAAAATCCCTGGATAAAGAGGATATTAAAAAACTCCTGGTAAGAGCTGTCTATGATGAAGAAAGAGGTATGGGCAGCTACCGGGCGGAAATTGAGGAAGATGCTCTGGAGTTTTTATCCGATATAGCCAACGGTGATGCAAGAGCGGCACTGAATGCCATTGAACTTGGAGTTATGACTACGGAGCGGTCAGAGGACGGAAAAATTCATATAACATTGGCCGTGGCCGGTGAATGTATCCAGAAAAGAGTGGTTCGTTATGATAAAACCGGGGACAATCATTATGATACTATTTCTGCATTTATTAAAAGTATGAGAGGCTCGGACCCGGATGCAGCCGTATATTATCTGGCAAGAATGCTGTATGCCGGGGAAAGTGTTACTTTTATTGCAAGGCGTATCATGATCTGCGCTTCAGAGGATGTATCCAATGCAGATCCCAATGCGCTGGTGGTTGCCGTGGCAGCCTCCCAGGCTGTAGAACGCATCGGTATGCCGGAGGCCCAGATTATATTGGCTCAGGCAGCCGCATATGTGGCCTGCGCTCCAAAGAGCAATTCTGCTGTTGCTGCCATAGGCGCCGCCATGGATGCCGTAGGCAGTGAAAAAACCGCAACCATACCTTCCTATCTGATGGATGCCCATTATAAGGGAGCAGCTAAGTTAGGACATGGCCTTGGATATAAATATGCCCATGATTACAAAAACCATTATGTAAATCAGCAGTATCTGCCGGAGGAATTAAAAGGTCGGGTTTTCTATGAACTTTCGGAACAAGGTTATGAAAAGACATTGAAAGAGCATCTGGAAAGAATAAAAAGAGAGGCAGAGGAGTAACCTCTGCCTCAGACTCATAAGCCGGAGCAGCTTTGATTTATTAATTATGAGCGATAGTAGAAGATTAGATTTTAGCAAAACGACCATTACATTCCATTGTAAATTATAGATGGATACTGCCATTACTGTTCCCATGCCATAAAATACTCTTTCTCGCCTGTATTTTCGTCTGTCTTTTCACACTGAATCTTAAAATTTTCATTCTGGTAGAATTTTACCGCCCGTATATTCTTTTGATATACACTCAAAGTTAATTGCTTTTTGATTGCTTTAACATAGTTAAGCAGCTGTCTGCCAATACCACCGGATTGTGCATCACTCCAAACAAAAATTCCCGCGATATAATTATCCATCAGACCAACAAAGCCTTGTATTTTTCCGTTGTTTTTATCTTCATAAACATATACTTCCGCTTGTGGAAATAATTCTTTCACAGCTTCAAAACTATCTTCCCAATATTTTTTTGAAATAAAATCGTGGGCTTTCATATTAGTATCCAGCCAAATTTCAGCAATTCTATCAATATCTGCTGCCTGTAATTTTCTAATCACTACATACTCTCCTTGCAAGTTCTGGGTTACAGCATTCAATATGGTCTTATCCCCAGCTGCTGCTTTATCCTAATATTGATTTATTTATCCGAATGATTTTTATCCTCGGCGTTTCTTTTTAACAGGCGGTACACGATTATATAGCCATAAATCATAATAGGAATTACTACGATGGAATATAAGCTGGCCTGAAATAGTGCGTGTGAAGCAGGAGAAGCGGTAAAGGCCGCATATACATTTATACCTACTAGTGATACTAAAAATACGACTCCAAGAATCGCTAATATACGTTTAACTTTTTTCATACAGGCTCCTTTCCGAGTATTTGGACAAGTTCATTATATCGGATAAATGAAGTTTAATCAAGACGGTTTATACACCGCTGACAGGCGGGCAGTGTTTATATTAATACATGAAAACGGATAAAACGGAAAAGCCTTCCGGACGCGTTCTTATTATATCGGAATCGAGAGTAAGTAGGTTGAAAAATAAATTTTTCAACAGAAAGTTTGTGCTTGCGCACAACAAACTTGATATGCACAAAGAGCATGTGCAAGAATAGAGGTTAAAATGACAGGACGTTTACTTCAAAAATTGTATATGCTATACAAAAACTGGTTATTAAAAAGGGATATACAATATGCTAAAATACTAATCGAGGGCCAAGGAGTACAAAAACGGTTTATGCGAAATACATAAAACTGACTTAATTTTTCGATTTACCGGAACGTTTAATGGAGGGATGTTAAGAGTAACAAAGAAGGAGAAAAGAAAATGAAAAAGTTACTGACGTCGATGGACAGGGGTGTTACATTATCGACTTTTAAGTCAATCTTTAAAACCATGCTGTTGTTAGTGCTGATTCCGGTATGTGCGGCAGTTTTAATTGGATTGAATTCTCTAAATATTGTTCAGAGGGAAATAAAAAATTCCGCTGATGTAGTTTTTCAGGAAATCAAGGATGAAATTGATCAGAACTTTAAAATTGCGCTTAATTTATCCAACCGGATCAGAAAAGACCCTCTGATTATCGATTATGCAAAAGCGGGGACGAGAAATTATTATCAGGAACATGAAATTTTAACAGAACTGCAGGAATTGGTATCTGGATTTGAGCAGGTAGAGCTGGTCTATGTATCCTATCCGCAGTTTAACCGGATAATCTCCAATAACAGCGGAGCGGATATGAAACAGTTCCACATTCAAAATTACAGAGGGAATTACGAGGAATGGGCCAGAGGACTTTGTATCAAACAGAATATCAGCGTGGCTGCCATGAAGCGGCTGGAACATGGTAATAGTTGTAATATCATTTCTAAAGTTTTAAATATCCGTACCGATGCTCCCCAGGCAGTGGTGGTGGTCCAGCTAAAAGAAACCTCCTTTTCGGAAATACTTAACCGGCTGAGACTTAATAGTTCGGATCAAATTCTGGTGTTTTTTAAAGATTACTGTATCGGCAGTACCTTAGGTGAAGGGACAGACCAGGAGTATTTAAATAAAATAAGGGAAAGTACGCAAGAGCGGCAGGAGTACTCCTTAAACCGGATAAAATATAAAATACAGACTTTAATTTCTCCGCAGTACGGATTATCGTTCATTTATCTTACACCTGATTCCGTATTCCATAATTCCATCCAGTTTGCCAGAATGTACGCGGCACT
>JAEZSL010000413.1 GCA_023443925.1 Bacillota bacterium
CCATGTACTTCTATGCTTTTTAAATACATTATTCTTCCCCCGACAGTATCGTTTTTTTCTTATTCATTTTAAGGATGGACTGATAAGCGGCTTCCTGCTCCGCTGCTTTTTTGGTTCTGCCGACACCGATTCCAAGCTGAGTTTTATTCACCAGAGCAACCACCGTAAACTGTTTATTGTGATCCGGCCCCTCTTCTTTTATCAGTTCATAGGATAACTGCTCCTTATACTCGCTCTGAACAATTTCCTGCAAGATAGTCTTGCTATCGAAAAAGAGCTTTTTATTCTCAATATCTGATAATATAAACTGACAGATAAACTCTTTTGCATTAGTAAAACCACCGTCTAAATAGATCGCTCCAATAATCGCCTCCATAGCATCGGAAAGGATGGACAACCTCTCACTTCCGCCGGTAGCCGCCTCACCTTTTCCTAAAAGTATATAGTCTCCCACCCTGATATCTCTGGCGCAGGCTGCCAAGGTCTGTTCACATACCAGTCTGGCTCTTAATTTTGTCAGATCGCCTTCCGGCATTTTGGTATTCCTGGTAAATAAAAACTCACTGGTAACCAGTTCTAATACAGCATCCCCAAGGAACTCCAGCCTTTCGTTATTATCCAGCTTATTCATGCGCTTCTCATTGGCATAGGAACTATGTGTCAGGGCATGTTTTAATAACTTCCTGTCACGAAATCTGTAATTTAGTGTTGCTTCGAAAGCTTTCAGCTTTTCTAAACCGGCTTCTTCCATTCGATTCATAATATTCCTCCCTTCCTTTTACATAAGATTCTATTCTCGTTAATACTTTTATGGATTGTTCCGATAGTATAATTTCAGGTATCTTATATGCCGCAAACCGAAAACCGGGTTTACCAGGTGCATATAAAATACCGTCTGTTATACCGTAAAATATGAAAAACCCTTTCAAAAAGGCAAAGCTCTTGTAAACAAGAGCAAGGCCCTATTGAAAGGGCTTCAAATAAGTATATTTACTTATTGGTTAAGTGCGTTTTTGATTTGTTCTACTGCGTCTCCGACAGTAACAATATTTTCAGCCTCTTCATTTGCAATTTCAATATCAAACTCTTCTTCAATTCCCATAATAATCTGGAAAAGATCTAAGGAATCGGCACCAAGATCATCTACAAATGTAGTTTCCATTGTGATTTCATCCTCTTCTACGTTTAATACTTCACTAATAATTTTTTGTAATTTTTCGAATTCCATTATAATCACCTTTCTTTAACTTTATTCTTCTTGAACATTCATTCTAATTTTTTCGTTTATTTGCTGTTCTGTAAAAGTAATACATTGAATGATTGAATTTTTGATTTCAACACTCTTGGAATTTCCATGAGATTTTACTACCAGGCCATTCAAACCTAATAGTGGAGCACCGCCATACTCAGACGCATCAAAGGATTTTAAGGTCTCTTTTAATGCTGGCTTGCAAAGTAAAGCACCAATTTTACTTTTGGTGGTACTCATTAATCCTTCTTTTATCTTACGGATTAACGCTCCGCCCAGGCCTTCATACAGCTTTAAAATAACATTTCCGACAAAAGCTTCGCAAACAATAACGTCCGCAGCTCCGTTTGGTATTTCTCTGGCTTCGATACTGCCTATAAAATTAATATCATTGCAGTTTTTTAAAAGCGGAAATGTTTCCTTTACCAGCATATTTCCCTTTTCTTCTTCGGCTCCAATATTCACAATTGCTACTCTTGGATTCTTAATACCAATTACATGTTCCATGTAAACCGAACCCATCTTTGCGAATTGAACTAAATGTGATGGTCTGGCATCAACATTGGCACCGCAGTCGATTAGAAGCGATACACCATTCATGGTAGGAAGCAGTGGAGCTAATGGTGGTCTTTCAACCCCTTTAACCCTGCCAACTATAAATTGGCCTCCTACTAAAACCGCACCGGTGCTTCCGGCAGATACAAACGCATCCGCCTCCTTGTTCTTAACAAGATTTAATGCCACCACAACGGAAGAATCTTTCTTGCGGCGGATTGCCATAACCGGAGCTTCATCGTTGGTTATCGTATCATCGGCATTCACTACCTCCAAGCGACTCTTATCATAGTTATATTTTTTTAACTCTTCATTAATAATCGCTTCTTTTCCTACCAGCAGTACTTTGATGTCTTTTCTTTCGTTTACTGCTTCCACACTACCTTTGACGATTTCTCCCGGAGCATTATCTCCGCCCATTGCGTCAACTGCAACTCTTACACTTTTGTCCATAGCTGCCCCCATCCGTGCTATTATTACGCTATACTGATCCATTTAAGGTCCCAGAGCTTGTGGTGAATCGGGTGAATTTACCATCTGATACCGTTCTGAAAGACTCCCTGTCAGTATCTATACACAATATACTAGATATCATTATAAAAATCAACCACAAATTATGAAAAAAAAGTGATATTCCTAAGTCAGCTGAAACTGTTACAGAATTCAGGTTTATAGAGGCAGAAACCAAAATAAACCTTAATTATTGCAACAGCTGCACGACCTACGGAATAACACTTCATATTGTTTCTGATTCTGTGAGTTATATTTTCTTATAGAAGAAAGATTTATAAGTAGCAAATTGCAGGTTCTGGGGCTGTATAATCTGTTCTGTACTTCCTACAAATAATATTGCATCTTTTTTTAATGAAGAATTGAACTTCTTATAAATTTCATCTTTGGCTTCTTCTGTAAAATAAATTAAAACATTTCTGCATACAATCAAATCGCACTGCGTCGGATATGCATCTTTTAATAAGTCATGCTTTTTAAATTCCACACACGCTTTAACACTGTCTATTATCTGGTACGTACTGCTGTTAACTTCCCGGAAATATTTTGTTATAAATTCCTGCGGAAGTGCTTTCAGGCTTTTTACGTTATATAAGCCCAATTTTGCTTTCTCCAATATCTGCTTATCGATATCGGTAGCAATAATTTTAATTCTGGACAGCGGCAGATACTTTGATAAGAGCATTACCAGCGAGTAGGGTTCATCCCCGGTTGAACAGGCAGCACTCCATATTTTCAGACCATTACCGAATTTATTAAATAAATAAGGCAGCACATCCTTCTCCAACAGATTCCACTGTTCGGGATTTCGATAAAACTCAGACACATTAATGGTCAGGTAATTTATAAATTCTTCTAACATGACCGCATTCTTTTTAATTGTATCCACATATGCGTTGTAAGAAGTTATTTTGTGCTTCGCAATTAATGCATCAATTCTGCGTTTCATTTGGCGCTCTTTATACGAATTCAAATCAATTTTGGTAAGTTGATAAA
Source organism: Bacillota bacterium (assembly GCA_023443925.1). The sequence continues at coordinate 3,311 of JAEZSL010000413.1, forward strand.
TTTGTGTCTTAAAGGTCTCATAATTATCAGCCAAACAAAAAACTCCTTTATTCTTAATCATTAGTAAAGAACTAAATTATTCCTCTGTTGCAGTTTCTTCTGCAGGTGCAGTTTCGGTTGTATCTTCCAATGCTTTAATACTTAAGCTGATCTTCTTGTCGTCGTTGTTAAAATCAACAACCTTAGCCGTAACTTCCTGGCCTGCTTTCAATACATCAGAAGGTTTTTCTACATGTTCTTTAGAAATCTGTGAAACATGAAGCAGGGCGTCAACACCTGGTTCTAATTCAACGAAAGCACCGAAATCTGTCATACGGGCAACTTTACCGGTTACCACATTACCGACAGCATAGTTTTCAGCGGCTTTAATCCAAGGATTCTCATTATCGAATTTTAAGCTGAGTGCAATTTTTTCACCTGAGATATCTTTGATTAACACTTTAACAGAATCTCCGACTTTAAATACTTTCTTAGGATTTTCCACTCTGCCCCAGGACATTTCAGAAATGTGAAGAAGACCGTCAGCACCGCCAAGATCAATAAAGGCACCAAAATCGGTAACATTCTTTACAACACCTTCTACCGTCATCCCAACGCTTATTCTTTCAAATAATTCTTTCTGCATAGCTTGTTTCTTTGCTACGATTAACTGCTTACGGTCACCGATGATTCTTCTCTTCTTCGGATTGAATTCAGAAATAACGAATTCGATTTCCTGACCGGCATATTTTGCAAGATTCTTCTCATAACCGTCAGATACCAGGCTGGCGGGAATGAAAACTCTGGTTTCATCAATAATAACACTTAAGCCGCCTTCTAATACGGCAGCTACTTTTGCTTTTAATACTTCTTTGTTGTTAAAAGCTTCTTCTAATTTCTTGCTTCCTTTTTCTGCGGCTAATCTCTTATAGGTTAAAAGAACTTGTCCTTCACCATCGTTAACTTTAAGTACTTTAGCCTGCATTACATCGCCTTCTTTAACGAGTGTAGTTAAATCAACATTCGGTGTATTGGTATATTCATTTCTGGTAATGATACCATCAGCTTTGTAGCCTATATTTAAGACGATTTCGTCTTCTTTTACACGTATTACAGTGCCCTCAACTACCTCTCCGTTTTGTATTGTTTTTAATGATTCCTCCAATAATTGTTCAAAACTCATTTCTGACATGCGGTATGAACCTCCTTGATAATATTGTTTGGGGTGGATGCCCCTGCTGTAATACCTAC
>JAEZSL010000159.1 GCA_023443925.1 Bacillota bacterium
TCGGAATAGTGGTTTCCTAATTACCGGAATGTAGGGTTCCTTACCGGAACAGTGGCTCTGTCACACCGGAAGGGTGGCTCTCAAAGTCCGGACAGGTGGCTCAAAGAGCCCCAGAATACTCACATAAAAGAATCAGTAAAAACAGAAATTATTGAGAAAGCCTTATAGGAGATGATGAATTGGGATATGTATTTATTTGCAAGGAATGTGGAAATATTCAGAAGTATGATGAAAAGCAGGGGACTTGGGAATTAAAATGTAAGGTATGTAATGTTCCGATGGATTGGTTAAATAGTTTTCCCCCTCTTAGCGCTTTGGATTTTATAAATACTTCAAGGGATTTATTCGAACAATCTAAAAATTGTGACAAAGATAATTTAGAATATCAACATGAGTTTATTAGGAAAGATGTAAAATATAATATTGATAAGACAACATTGGATAAGTATAATAATCAATATGAAAAAATGCTCGAAAGATTTCCTGATAACGATGATACTCTTTGGTCAGAGATTGATGATGCTTTTGAAGAAGAACTATGTAAGATAATGGATAAGGAACAAGCTATAGCTATTTTTTCAGCGTTAAGAGTATCTAATAAAAATTATTTTAGAAAGCCGTATATTGTAATAGTTGCGTCATTGATTGAACAATTATTTAACGATTATTTTAGAACAGTAATTTGTAATAATCTTTTGGAATATGGAAGTAAAGTTTTTATAGAAAAATATAATACTGCCGGAATACAATCTGCGATAGATATAGTTGAGTCGTTTCTAGATGAGAGTTTATATGCAAAAATGGATAAGTATTCCAAGGGATTTGGTGACAAATGGGCTAGTTTGAGAAGTTTAAGAAATAGCATAATACATAGTAATAATAAATATATAACAAAGATTAAAGTTTCACGAATTAACAAGTTGATTGATGAAAGTTTTGTTGTATTTTCTAATTTGAAAAGTGAAATATACAAACAAAAAAACTGATGAGGGATAAAAAAAGAGTTAAGATAATTTTATTATAGCATTGGGAACAAGGAATATAAGAGTAAATCGTTACCCCATTATTTGAAAAAGTGGATGAATGTTGAAACTGTTTGCCTGCTGGAGCAGAAAGCCCAGTAATTCAAAGTTTCTGGTTTTTAGAAAGAAAATGGACATGTGTTTTTGAAGATATCAAATAGTTCAAGGAAACTGATTTTACCCCAGAAGTAGGAATTCTGGAAAAAGACGATGTACTTTTAGCATAAAGAAAAAATTTCGCAAAAGCGAAAGAAGGGTTGAAAATGAAGAAAACTTCAGCAGAGGATGCGGTAAAAGAACTGACACTGGCGTTAATGTATCTGACTAGATTCAGTAAGAAGGATAGATTTTATTCTTCTGAAAATAATGCTTGGAAGGGATATGCGTTTAGAGCATTGGATGAACTGGAAGAAGAGGGATATATCAATCAGGGCAGTCATCGTTCCAAGTCTGTTCACATTCATGATAAAGGTGTGGAACAGGCCAGAGTACTGCTTGAGAAATATGGGATAGCAGAGTGGGAAAAAATAAAAGATTTGTAGATTGTTTTGAAAGGATAATTAAGGAGATGTGATGGGGGCTTAATCAGAATTTTATATAGGAAAATATAATTTATTTACATCTAAATACACCTATATAGATGAATTGATGTCAGTATTTTTAGATAGTAATTTATGTAATGACGTTCATGAAGAAGAATACTTTTGCCGGTTTGATATGTCTGTTTTAAATTATAAATATAGGTTGGACTTGATGGGATATACCTTAAAAAGAGCGAAAAGAGAATTTAGTCACTTCTTTGATTATGATAAGTATTTTGAAGATCTAGAGGAAAAATATAAACCTGATATAAGGAAAGTTGATTTTGATTTTTTTGTAAGTAAATTAAATGAATTTTTAGATAATAGGGAAGAAAATATTGGCGAATCAGAATTGCTTAAGCATATGTTTGATAATGATTGGCCAACTAATAATATATTAGGATTTCCAATATCCGATATCAGATTAATTGTCCGTATAATTGCAGAGTTTTGTGATAATGAAGATATAGTTACGTATGATATGACGGATTTAATTAATTCTGGTTACTTTATTGAAGGTTTTGATTTTCTGAAATCTGCAAAAAACAATTTAAAAATGATTGGAAAACTATACGATAAAATCATAATTATAACCGAAGGGAAGGCTGATATTGGAATATTAAGAAAAGCATTTGAATTAAAGTATCAAGAAGAAAAAGAGTTTTTTGAATTTTTTGATTATAGTATTCAACGTTTACCTGGAAGCACTTCAGAAGTTTTAAAATTAGTAAAAACATTTGCTACTGTAGGTATCAAAAATAGGACTATAGTATTGTTTGACAATGATACTGCAGGAAGAGCAGAATTTGAACGTTTTAAGTCTTTAAATATTCCGGATAATATCAGAGGGACTTGCTATCCGAATCTGGAGATTGGAAATAACTATCCTACTATTAAGGAAGATATATTACATTATGAAGATATTAATGGAAGGGCTGTTAGCATAGAATTATTTTTGGGTGATTCAATCTTGAAGAGGAGGGGCTGCTATTTACCAATTGAATGGAAAAATAATAATCAAGGTGTGATTTGTGAGAAAGAAAGTGTGAAAAAGCAGTTTTATAAGATGTGTAAAGAAAATCCAGAAAATATTGACTGGAAGGATATTGATAAGATATTTCAAATTTTAATAAATGTATTTGTTTGAATTGAATGCAGAGAAGGCACTCTTCCCTTAAAAAGGTTAGAGTTAGTATAAACATTTACTTATGGAACTTTGAAACCGTTTGTCTTCTGTAACGAAAAAATGCTAAATCAAAGGATTATGATTTAGCAGTAAAAATAGAGCGTGTTTGTTCGAGTAGAATTACATATGCTTTTTAATATCAATCATGTTAGATAGGAGAATTTTATAATGGATTTTTTGACAAGTACTATACTTTCAGGTATAATTTATGATCTTATTAAAGAGGGGATGAAGCTAAGCATCAATAATGTGTTTGCATCATATGATGTACATAAAATGGATTATAACATATGTGAAGAATTCATTGAAAAGATTAATGCGATAGAAGATAAAAATGACAAAGTTGAATATGCAAATGAATTATTAAATAAAGAAAACAAATATACTACGTTGTTTGAACAACAAATGTATCCAACTAATTTTTCTAAAAGATTGGATTATGTCCTCGCTCTTATGAACAATTGTGGTTATTTGGAAGATAAAATAAACGTAGAAAGATTAGGTGAATACCTAGGATTCAAATCTGTAAATGATTTGAAGCAATATTATTTAAAAGATATTGAGCCTGATTATGTATTTATTGAAAATATAGCTAATAAAATGGGTATTAATGTTGATTGGATGAAGTATGGACAAGGAGAGCCCTTTGCCTCATCTTTAAGACGTATTTACAATGCAACTGATATACTGAAAGAAGAGGAATTTGACAATATTAGCGAATTTATCTTTGTAATGGATGATGGCAAGTACAGAAGAAATCTTGGTATAATTATAAGAATAGATAAATTTAAGTACAGTTATTATCCAAGAACTTTTGTATTTCATGCTGATGTAGGGGCAGGAGGGGCATCAGAGTTATTTACTGTTTATAAGTTTTTAAAAGAATTAAATAGAAATAATAAGATGCCATCAGGTATTTATAAAGTGACTGAAGAAGAACTTATAAATTTCTTTTCTGGTAAAGTATATCCTGGATCTATAAAGAAGTATAAACACAATGAATGTAATTTTTTATTAGATGATTTTATAGACTTATATAGATCTGAAAAACACAAAGAAGAGTATAAAAACATGTATGGAGAAACGTTCATAGATTGCCAAGATATTATTAAAAATAAATTAGACCAGAATCATAATGATATAAAGTCTGGTAACTAGGTGGGGTAAATCTTTACCTCTTCTAGTAAAAACAGCATCGTAGTTTTGCCATGTAATATAAAACTTCTGTCAAAAGGAACATTGAAACCGTTTGTTTGCTGGAGAAGAAAGCCCAGTAAATCAAAGGATTCCGGCATTTCGAGGGTGTTATGTAGCTGTGTTTTTATGTTTTGTTGATTGAAATATGTTTCCGGTTACCGTGGTGGGGGATGGAAAATGAACGTTTTGACAAAAGGTTTTGATTCTGTCAAATAAGTATTTAGGTCTTGTAGCTGAAAGCTAAATCGGAATTTGTAGATAAATCTACCTTGAAGATGGGAGAATTCCACTTTCTATCAATCTTTGTGAAGCAAATATTTAGCCATTTGCAACTACAAGACGTGCCTGGCTGTTTGCAGATACTCCAAAGGGGGTCAGGGCTAACGCTGTCTTGTAAACGCTGTTGGAAAGTGCCAGAGCCAATCATCTGGATGTGTATGAATATTTGAAATGTCTTCTTGAAGAGATGCCAAACAACAATCATCTCTAACACCCAGAACTTCTGAATCAATATCTTCCATGGTCAAAGGAACTGCCTGACAGATGCCGGCTTACATTAAAACATAAAAAATGCTTCAAAAATGATGCCTTCAGCTTAGCATAAATAATGTAAACTAAATAGTACGCTATTTTTTGAAGCACTTATTAGGAATCCTTATAGATATTGGATTTTTTGAAAAATAAGTTCCGGGACTTTGTCTATAATCTAAGGTCTCCTACAAGAAAAATAGGAGACCTTAAGGTAATAATTATTAATTTTTTATCGCTTGAATCTTACGGCTGTTAATACCATACCTGCATATACTGTTTCAGTTAGAACTCTTATATCTTTTCCATTCCAACAAACTATTCAAAAATGAGCTAAGAAATAAGGTGAAACATATAAGTGTTTCTGGTTGAGCAAAAATATAGGTAATAAGCTTTCTGGATATAATTAGTAAATATACTACAACTACTAGGGTTGCCACCCCATCTACAACTACTCTATGAATCGAGTAAACTTCCAGCCTAATATGTTGGCGAAAAAAAAGTAAAAGTCCTAAACTACAAGGAAAGAGCAGTCTCATTACCATAATTGGGTATAGATAAGTATAATATTGTCGATTAAGTTGAGTATAATATTTTATTAATTCAATACCACCAATCAATATAATCAGGCATGCTAATGTAAACAAAAAGAAGAGAAGTGTATTCTTTTTCA
>JAEZSL010000207.1 GCA_023443925.1 Bacillota bacterium
CATATTAAATTAAAGTAATCTTTGAATTCCGGAGCGCTTCTGGAGCGAAAAGGGGTCTTTTCTTCAACAGTCAAATTGACATCTATAACACGTTTAACGGTACCAGGTCTTGGAGTCAGAACGATGAACCGGTCAGCCATGGAAACGGCTTCCCCTATCCCTACTAAAATTTTCAGGAGCGGCTGTTTTCAATGTAATAGAAACCGATTCTCCGTCCCACTCGATTTGTTCGATGAGAGAGTCCAGCAATAATTTCTGGGAAAGAAGCCCGGAGTTTTTAATTAATGTGCGGATATCGGTCAGAGTATAATACAGGGAACTCACCTCTGTACCGGTTTCGAGAAATTCTTCTTTGGCTGTCTTTAAGTCTATGATCTCATTTTGAATCAGCTGTAAACTCTTATCCAGCTCCTTAAGCCGGGGAAGAATATATTTAACCGTCAAAGGTGACTCATTTCCGGTTAGTTGTGAAAGAAGAGTTTTTATAGAATTATTCAGAAGGTTCTCCTCGGCGGTAAGCAGCTCAAGCTTTTTCTTGCTTTCATTCGCAGTATCAAACAGCATTGCCTTCTTTTGTTTCAGGTAAGGTATATAATTTTGGCTGCCGTTACTTAGTAAATCTCCAAGAATTCGAAGAATAGCGGTATCAAGAATATTTCCGGGGATATTTGAAATACCGCACCTGGAGCCTTTAGATAATATCTTCATTTCACAGGCATAGCAAAAGGTGGTGTGTACCGTACTTTTGCGAATGTTCTTAACCCGGAGTTTAGCGCCGCATCCGCAACAGGTGATTTTACCGGACAAAAGGGCTATCTCGGAGGTGTTGGCTCTGGGACTGCCTTTGGATTTGTTCTCCTTTATCAGCTTTTGAACCTTTACAAAAGTTTTTCCTTCTATAATACCCTGGTGCTTTCCTGTGGCAATGACCCACTCAGCGGGCGGACGTTTTATCTGTTTTTTACCCGTGTGGTGCCGGGTTCGGTTATAGCTGAGAATACCGTAAGCACCATTAAAATCTCCTGTGTCACATGCCATAACACATTCTAGGGATTCAAAATAATGATAGGCCTCCATGTCGGCAATACAGTATACAGGATTCTGCAAAATCTGTGCAATGGAGCTTTTGGTAAAGTCACAGTACTTCCGGGTCTTAATATGATTTATCAGACAGTATTGTTCAACCTGGGACAAGCTTCTGGTCTCCATATACTTCTGAAAAAGTATTTTAACAGTTAACAGCTCTGTTTCCACCGGGATTAGCTTAAAAAGCTGCCGCTCCTTATAATTCTCATCCATATACAGGATTGCTTCCGACTCAAAGCCTAAAGGTGTGGCTCCTCCCAGCCATCTGCCGGTATGAGAGAGTGCCAGCATATTGTCCCTGACCCGTTCCGCGGTAGTTTCCCGTTCCAGCTGGGCGAAAACAGAAGCAATATAGATCATTGCTTTGCCCATGGGGGTTGATGTGTCAAAATTTTCTGTGGCTGATACAAAGGCTGCTTCATATTTTTCAAGCATATCCAATGTTTTGGAAAAATCTGATACATTTCTGGTTATCCGGTCAAGACGGTAGCATAAAAGCATATGAATACTTCTTTTTTTTATATCAGCTAAGAGTTTTTGGAACATTGGCCGGTATGTATTGGCGGCGGAATATCCTTCGTCTTCATAAAGGATGTAATTCTTATCCGGTATATGGGAAAAGTGTGTTTCTGCGAAATCTTTGCAGTACTGTATCTGATTATCAATGGAATCTCCTTTTTCCGTAAATTTGGATTTTCTGCTGTAAATAGCAATATTCATGAAGACCACCTCAATTAAATCATATAGAAGCAGCCTCGGAAAAATAACTAATTTCTATCAAACGTTCATAAGTTTTAATGAGGTGATATTTTGAAGATTATAATTAAAAATGAGAAAGAAGCCATGGACTTTTTAGGGGAAATTAATGGGTATCTGATTGCGGAATTAATGTTCTCAAAACTTCAGCAGCAGCCGGAGCCGCTTAGACGATTGGTTTATAATAAGCTGATTGAAGAAAACAGTTCTGATTAACAGAAAATTAAGACCTGAAGATAAAAAAACGGTCTATAGATAAACATAAGGCCCGCAGATATAAATACGGTCTGTAGATAAACTTAAGGCCCGCAGAAAATATACAGTCTGTAGATAAACATAAGGCCCGCAGAAAAAATACGGTCTGTAGATAAACTTAAGACCTGCAGAAAATATACGGTCTGCAGATAAACATAAGGCCAGCAGAAAACGGTCTGTAGATAAACTTAAGGCCCGTAGAAAATATACGATGTGCAGATAAAATTAAGATCCCTAGATAAAAATACAGTCTGCCGTACAATATAAAATCCGGATAAATAGAGGGAGGACTGGGAGTTACCCTGTCCTCCCTTTTAAGCATAAGCTGCCATCTGTTACAATTAGCATATATGTGAACTGAACTATGCAGGTAAATTCGAATTGTCATACACAGGGATACAGCCGGTAATACCGTAGTTTGTCTTAGGTCAAAATATCGCAGCTGGTATGCGATATATCTGGAAACAGGTTATGAATGAAAAGCAAATTATGATTTGAATTTTTGATAGAACATTAGTAAGGCCTGGGACCGTAAGGTGATCTGCCGGGACCGTAAGGTGATCTGCCGGGGCCATAAGGTGATCTGCCGGGACCATAAGGTGAACGGCCATAAGGCGGTCTGCCAGGACCATAGGGCGGCCTTGGGCGTCCATAAGGCGGTTTTTCAGAACCCCAGGGATCCCTGCAGCAATCATTTTTATCGAATCCTCTTTTATCAAAAAACATAATAGATTCACTCCTTTCATTTTTTTATTATTATATGCATATTAAAAAAAATAGTGAATCCTGTAGAATCACGGTAGAAAGAAAGCATTACGGTATGGATTGCTTCTGATATATCGTGGGTAATTAATATAGCGGTTTTCTTTTCTTTACGGATGATTCCCCAGATATCATCGGACACTTCGATGC
>JAEZSL010000331.1 GCA_023443925.1 Bacillota bacterium
CACGCCCCGATACGACACCGTCAGAATAGGTACTGATGTAGCAGGTAGTCAAATACGCACCGCCGATTCCTGCCAGTGCCCCGCAGATGATACAGGCTAAGTACTTCTGCCTGATTACATTGATTCCCAAGGATTCCGCTGCCTTAGGAAATTCTCCTACCGCCTTGTAATTAAGCCCGGCTTTTGTCTTATTAAAAAACACATAGCTTAGCGGCACAAGGATGTAAGTCAGATAAACAATCGGCGTATGATTGAATAATACCGTACCCAATACCGGTATCTTACTTAGAAAGGGAACTGATATGGTACTCATTAAGGTTGCCTGGGCAAGGGTGGAATTAATACCAAAATAGATTTTATAGATAAAAGAGGCCAGAGCCGGGGCGAAAATATTAATTGCCATCCCGTATACAATCTGCTCTGCTCCCAGTGAAATAGTACAAAATGCATAAACCATATTGATAAGAATACCTCCGGCAGCTCCGGCCAGTATGCCAAGATATGGGCTGCCTGTAATAAAACAGGTGAGGAAACCCACCAGAGAGCCGAACGCCATAATACCATCCAAACCGATATTAACCTGACCTGCCCGCTCCGAATACAGTTCCGCCAACGCTACAATTAGAATTGGTGTGGCCATCCGGACGGTGGACAGCAATAATTCCTGAAAAAATGTTATATTAAATACCGTATCCATTATTCCTTTCCCTCCTGTCTCTTCCCTGTAAATAGATTAACAAAAAACTGTCTGGTTTTCGGCAGATTGGTAAAGGCAGTACCTGCCACGGCAAAAACAATGATCAGTGCCTGTATGATATCAATAACAGAAGTCGGCATTCCGCTGCCTACCTGCATAGTAGTGGCTCCTGTCCGAAGGACTGCGAACAGATAAGCTACTAACAGGGTACCGATGGGATTCAACTGGCCGATCAGGGCAATGGCTACCCCGTCAAAGCCGTAGTTGTCACCAAAGCCCGCCATTAAACGGAACTGGGTTCCATGAAGTTCCACACTGCCCCCAAGTCCTGCAATGGCACCGGATAGAATAAAGGAGACCAGCATAAACTTTTTAACAGATATGCCATTATAAAGAGATGCGGTCGGATTCAGTCCTACTGCCCGCAGCTTAAAGCCTTTGGAAGTGTAAAAAAGAAAGTAATAAATGACAAGCGTAAGCACCAAGGCAATCAGAATACCGGCATGGACCCTTGTTCCCCCGATTATCCTGCCCAGTTTATCATTAACCGCCGCCGTCTGAGGCACGCTTCCTTCTCTAAGTGGTCCGGAATACAAAAATCCCATAAACAGAACGGCTACATAATTTAACATAATACTTACAATCATTTCATTTAAACCTCTGGTTATTTTTAAGATTCCGGGAATAGCTCCCCAGATCCCGCCGGCGCAGGCTCCAAGAAACAGGCTGATTATTAACAGCGGTACGCCTGAAATGCCTTTTAAGGTTAAAGAAATCCAAATGCTGACTACCGCTCCCATAGTGAACTGTCCCTGTGCTCCTAAATTAAAAACACCGCTTTTATATGCAAAGGTAGCCGCCAGTCCGGTAAATATGAGCGGCACTGCTTTTACAACCGTCTCTCCCATATTCGCTCTGGTACCAAATGCACCCCGGAATAAAAATCCGAAGGCTTCGGCAGGATTTCCGCCGATTCCTGTTATCATAACAGCTCCTGCTAAGAAGGAGCAAAGTACGGAAAGGACAGGTACCAGTATTTTTATAAATGTATTTTTAAATTTCATAACTCACACTACCTCTCTTGCATAAATCATGTTTGCAGATGATTTATTTTGTTTTTCCTGCCATTGCCAATGAAATTTCCTTAATTGGGGGGTTCTTACCGGGATAAACCCCTGCGATCCTTCCCTCATACATCACGGCAATCCGATCCGATAATTTTAATACTTCATCAAAATCCGCACTAATTAACAAGATACCACAGCCTTTATCCCTGGAACTTATCATCTTATCATGGACATATTTTGTGGCTCCTATGTCAAGTCCTCTGGTAGGATGCACGGCCACCAGAAGTTTCGGTTCCTCTTCCAGTTCTCTGGCCAATACGATCTTTTGCTGGTTTCCACCGGAAAGATTACGGATTTCCTGATCCACGGAAGCACAGCGTATGTCATACTTCTCTTTCATTTCATTAGCATAAGCGGTTATGGCTCTTTTCTTTAAGAACAGCCCTTTTTTGTGGGACATTCTATCCTTTTCCATACTTTTTAGAACCAGATTCTCTTTCACACTCATATTACCGATTAACCCCATCTTGTTCCGGTCTTCCGGAATATGGGACACACTGGCATCAATTAGCTGTGCCGGTATGAACCTGGCGATTTTCTTCGATTTTAAGTATACACAACCTTCCTGGGGCCGGATAACACCGGTAACAACCTGGGCTAACTGGGACTGTCCGTTGCCGTCCACCCCGGCAATTCCAAGGATTTCTCCGGCACCCACGGTTAAAGTAATCTCTGCTATGCCGTTATGTTTTGAGGCCTTATTATAACAGACCTTATCCAGCGAAAGAATTTTTTCCTTTGTCTCCTCCACTTTTTTGTACTCACCAGTAACCAGTACCTTACCGATCATCAGATTGGCCAGTTCAGCTTCTTCTGCCTTATCCTTCTCCAGGGTTATGATGGTCTCACCTGCCCTTAAAATGGTAATGCGGTCACTGATCTCCATTACTTCCCGCATCTTATGAGATATAAAGATTACCGATTTCTTTTCTGCGGTCAGCTTTCTTATAATACGGAACAGCCCCTCTACTTCCATGTCCGTAAGTACCGCCGTTGGTTCATCCAATATCAAAAGTTCGGCACCCCGGTATAGGGCCTTTAATATCTCCACTCTCTGCTGGGCTCCAACTGATATTTCCGTAAGCGGCCTGTCAATTTCTATATCCAGGCCGTACCGGTCTGCCAGCTTGAGGATTTCTTTCTTAATGGTATCCTTTTTAATGAATAAGGATTTGTCTTTGGTAATGCCCAGAATAATATTCTCAAAAACCGTAAGAGCCTCCACCAGCATAAAATGCTGGTGCACCATACCAATTCCAAGTTTGACTGCTTTGGAAGGGGAATCGATTCTGACCTTATCACCCTTTAGATAAATATCACCTTTGTCAGGCTGGTAAAGGCCAACGAGTATATTCATAAGAGTACTCTTACCCGCTCCGTTTTCCCCAAGTAGTGTATGGACTTCCCCCTCTTTAATTGTCAGGTTAATATTTTTATTAGCGTATACTTCACCGAACTTTTTTGTCATGTTTTCCATTTTCAGAAATTCTTTCATAACTCATCTCCTGCCTGGGCTTACCTATACAAATTTGGTATTCCTGCCGATTTTGCCTGCGGATAAAATTTCCTTCACACGAAATTCATTGCCTTAACGGGAATATCCAAATTCCACCCTGACATCGTGTGCTCCTACCCGGCAGAGCATTTTATTACATAAAATTAATTACAGATGTAATAAAAAAAAGCGTAGACAAATCCGGCAAGGATTTTATCTACACTTTTGTATAGGTAATCTATTAAATTGTTTTTTCGGTTTCTTAAGTTTTTGGTCAAATAGCAAATTAACTGTTGCTAATATATCATTATTTGATTAAACAGTCAATAATAAATTTATTTTTTTTATTAAATGTTTTTATTAAATCAACACAGGAGATTAATTTCTGGCATAATAAGGCTGCAACTTTCATTGTTATAAAACGCAATGACACTATGATTTTGTCATAGATAAGGGGCTGCTGCAAAATTAAAATCTATCCTGGACAAAGCCCCGGTAAATTTATTATTTTGCAGCATCCCCTTATGTCATCAGCTTATTCTTATTAATTATATTATTAAATCGGTTATTAATCCAAAACAGCCGTTTTTCTGCCGGTAAAATCCACTCCCATCTCAAAGGCTTTTCTGCAGTCTTCCGGAAAAACCTCCCTGCGTCTGTTTGCTTTATCCTCCGCATTAAATGCGGAAGTCTCATACCTGGAATAGTCCTCAAACTGATAGGTATCCGTAACAAACAGTTCTTGTGTTTCTCCAAAGATTCTCTTTAGCGGATTTTCCACCGTTGTCTTAAACATCTGCCGGTAACCCACCATATCCAGATATTCTTCCGGAACATTCATAGTGTAAATGATACCTACCGGCATTTTTCTTGTATTCAGACTCGAATGATTGCTGTCATAGACCAGATACTGAAACAGCAGCCTTTCAAGAAATGATCTGGTTTCTCCTGTGACCATACCAAAATATACCGGCGATCCGATTATCAGCGCATCCGCCTCTTCTACTTTATCCAAAACCGGCCTAAGTTCATCGTTGACAGCGCATTTTCCATAGCTCTTACCACCCAGCTTCTTACAGGCAAAACAACTGATACAGCCTTTAAAATTAAGTCCATACAGATTAATAAGTTCAACCTCGGCTCCACCTAAAGCCGCTCCATCCAATGCATTTTTCAACAGGAGCCCAGTATTCCAGTTCTTTCTGGGACTTCCGTTAATTGCCAAAACCTTCATATCATATCCTCCTTGATCTACTAATAATAGGATTTGAGTGCCAAAAGGTCAATTTAGTATCCGGAATACACTGTACTCATAAATACACTGGAGAGAGTCCTTATGACACTCGAATCTTGTTATTTTAATTAATATATATGATAAATCTTATTTAATAATTAGTCAAATGCTGCCGGATCAAAAGATATGTATAAGGCACTTTCTTGCATTATTATTGGGAAACCTCCTGCGGTTCTTCCTTATAATTCGTATCAGCTTTTACGAAATCCGGTATATTGCCTTTAAAGAAACCGGAATAGCTGATCTCATTGCCGAAATCGTCTGTTTGAATAACCAGATGTACCTCCAGATTCCGGTCACAGTTAAAAAGACTTCTGAAATTCCAATAATAATCGCTGTCAATAATAAGCGGAAGTATTGCTTCTATTTTTTCTTTATCAATATAGGTTACGGAAGGTTCTAACTCCTTTTCTGTAGTTGCATACTCCTGCTGATACGCGTTATACCCATTCTTAGAAATCTGGTAATTATTAACTGTAATTGACTTAACATCCTGTGTTCCAACCCGAATGGAAGCATCAAATCCATGGGCTTTTAAAAATTCCTTCGTTTTTGTAAACTGTGAATAGACATAATAACTGGAGGAGTAATCCCCCCTTTGCTTGAGTTTATTACCATCCTTTAAACAGAATACAATAGTAGCCTCCGGCTGTCCGGCTGTTATTTCATCAAGAGTAAGCCCCATTAATTCTGCTCTGTAGATATCTAAAAGTACCTGTTTTTCCTCTTCATTCAGGCTGAATACCTTATCCCCTGTCATACTGCTACAGGATACATACAAAAGATCGTCCGCTTCCCATGTATAAATTGGATAATGTGCTTTTTTATATTCTTCATTTATAAAGACATCCTTTAACAGATCATAGCTTTCCTCCAGATTAAGATTATAATTTCGGTATACACTTCGGCCGTTCTTTAATGAGTATTTTATCTTATAAGTATAATAATCATCCATGTTAATTTCACGGATACCCTTTGCCTCCGATATCCCTATTCCTGCTAAAGTATAGGCCGCTCCGAAATCCGTTATTTTCATGTGTTGTAACTGATAGGTATCCCTGCCCACATATTCGTAACTGTTTCCATTAGACTCTCGTTCCAGATAGTTCAGATTGCTGTCCAGTCCGGATATGGATACGC
>JAEZSL010000358.1 GCA_023443925.1 Bacillota bacterium
AGATTCTTAACCTTAAAGTCTTTCTCTGCTTCTCTTCTCTGATCCTTTTTGGCTATATCTTCCCGTTTATCATAAAGTTTCTTACCTCTTGCAAGGCCGATCTCTATTTTTACCAGGCTGCCTTTTAAATAAACGGTAAGGGGTACCACCGTATATCCTTTTTGTGCTATCTTACCCATTATCTTATTTATTTCATAATGATGCAATAACAGCTTTCTAATACGCAGCGGATCTTTATTAAATATATTCCCTTTTTCATAAGGGCTGATATGCATGTTATAAATATATACTTCTCCGTTTTCAATCCGGATGTAAGATTCTTTTACACTGCATTTACCCATTCGCAAAGATTTGACTTCCGTACCGTGAAGTACAACACCAGCTTCAAAAGTGTCTTCTATAAAAAAATCAAATCTTGCTTTTTTATTATTAGCAATCATTTTAATACTATCTTTTGCCATAGTTCCTCCCAAATTTCTTTACTACTGATCCTCTTCCGGCGCTACATCAGCAAATGCAAATTCGATGGTCCGAAGCAGCTTATCTGCCGCCATTACTTCTACCAGCACCTTTTCCCCCAGTTTATAGGTCTTTCTGGTATGCTCACCGATCATGGCGTAATGTTCCTCATCATAAATATAATAATCATCCTGCATTTCCGAAACACGAACCATGCCTTCCACCGTATTAGGCAGTTCCACATACAGTCCCCAGTTGGTTATACCGGATATAACACCTTCAAAGGTTTCACCTATGTGGTCACTCATATATTCTACTTTCTTAAGTTTATCAACCTCACGTTCCGCTTCATCGGCACGGCGTTCGGTAGTGCTTGCCTGCCAGGCAATATCCGGAAGTATTTTACTGTAGTGGCTGTAACGCTTTTCACTTAATCCGCCTCGCAGATTCTCCTTGATAATCCGATGAATCTGGAGATCCGGATATCTTCTGATGGGAGAAGTAAAGTGACAGTAATACTTCGTAGCCAGGCCGAAATGTCCGTCACTGGAGGAGGTGTATCTGGCCCGCTTCATAGAACGCAGGGTCAAACGGCTGATTAATGCTTCTTCGGGAGTATTATCTATTTTTAACAGTAACTTTTGCAGTTCCTTGGGATGAATTTCATCTTGATTAATTTTAATACTGTAGCCAAAGTTATTAATAAAGATTCCTAATTGCTGTATTTTTTCCGCATCCGGGTTTTCATGACTGCGGTATACAAAAGGGATCTCCTGCCAGAAATAATCTTCTGCAATGGTCTCATTGGCAATTAACATAAAATCTTCAATAATCTTTGTGGCTTTATTTCTGTCATAAGGGAGAATTTCAATAGGGTGGCCGTTTTTATCCAGCTTAATCTTGCTTTCCGGGAAATCAAAATCAATGGAGCCTCGTTTTCTTCTTTTCTCCCGTAAAATATCTGCCAGCTCCGACATTAATTCAAACATTGGCACCAGCTCTTCATATTCTTTTCTTTCCTCTTCATCATGATCTTCCAAAATCTTCTTTACACTGGTATAGGTCATTCTTCTATCTACACAAAGGACAGTTTCGGCTACTTCATGCCCTACCACATTACCTTTTTCGTCTATATCCATAAAGCAGCTTAAGGCCAGCCGGTCGGTACCGGCATTCAGAGAACAAATACCGTTGGAGAGCTTATGTGGCAGCATGGGAATTACCCGGTCAACCAGGTAAACACTGGTACCGCGTTTCACCGCCTCTTTATCCAGCGGTGAATTCTCCGTAACATAATGGGATACATCCGCTATATGCACGCCCAGCCGGTATAAATTGCCTTCCTTTGATAGAGTTATGGCATCATCCAGATCCTTGGCATCTTCACCATCTATAGTTACGGTCTGCAGATTTCTGATATCTTTCCTGCCAGCCAGGTCTTTTTCCGATATTTCTTCCTGCACTGCTTCTACCTGCTGCATAACCTCTTCCGGAAATTCCACCGGCAGATTATATGCCATAATAACAGAAATAATATCCACTCCGGGATCATTCATATGACCCAGAATCTCCGTTATCTTACCTTCCGGATTTTTGTCCTGGCTGCCGTAATCCGTAATTTTAACCACTACTTTATGTCCGGTAACCGCTCCTTTGGTGTGCTCTTTGGGAATAAATATATCTTTGCCGAATTTCTGGTTATCCGCAATTACAAACCCATAGTTTTTACTTTTTTCAAAAGTACCGACAATCGTACTGGTGCTTCTCTCCAGGACCCGGACGATCTCTCCTTCTTTTCTCTTACCCCGGCCTTCATTCTTAATAATGACCATAACCTTATCATTATGAAGGGCGCCTTTAGTAGCACTCTCCGGAATAAAGATATCCTCTTCTTCCCCTTCTATAATAACAAATCCAAATCCTCGCTGGGTTCCCGAGAATATACCGGTTTTCGTGCCTTCATCCGCTAACTTATATCTGCCTTTTGTATCCGCTTCAATTTTGCCGTCTGCCTGCAAGGCTTCCAGCACTTCTCTCAAATCCTGCTTCTCGTCACGGGGTACTTGCAGTACATTGGCTATTTCCTTAAATTTCATGGGCTGATATTCTTTACTATTTATAAAATCCAATAATATTCTCTTTTTTTCGTCCAAAATTACTTTATCCATTTTGCCTCCACTCTAGAAACATAAGCTTCACTATATTTTAGTATACCATAATTCTCCTGTAATTAACACAAATTTTTTACAGGCTGTTTTCCTTAGTGTCTGCAATAAACCGGAACCTATGATAATTTTATTATTTTTATATTAAATCCAGTTATGAAGGAACAAAATACAAAAAGATTTGATAACAAATAACGTTATCAAACCTTTTTCTTGTATCGTTAATTAATACGTTTACTCACATTAACTTTCATTTATATAAATGAGCGCTTGTAAGACAGCTTAATTTATATCAAAAATACAGGTTAGAGGGTTGATTTCTTTTTATACCAAGGCTTTAACTGTTTTCCAGCTGACTTGGATGCTTTTTAAAGAAATCCATCTTAGGCTCCAGAAATTTTAACTGATGGTTATCATAATCCTCAATAATCTCATAGATCGGAGAAAAAATATAATTCCAGTCCCAAAGTTTTTCCTCTACCTGCAGATATTCTCTTATCATATCACAGCCATAGGGAGCGATGGAATGCAGCAGTACCGCGGTGGTTTTAACCGCATGAAAGGAATCAATTAAGACCTGCTTTTTCAGTTCTTCATTACCGGTGGATTCTGCCGTTCTCATATTATTAACCCAGTATTTATTCCGGTTCCGGATATACGTATCCAGCACATAGGTCAGACTGTGAAACTCATGGTTGTACATATGCCTTTCAAAGGTAAGCACTGCTTCTTTTGACTCCTCCATTACTTCTTCACTGACACAACCCTTGGGTATTTTACAGTTAAAGTGGCTTTGAGAGGTATAAAAACAGGATCGGACTAACCGATTAAATACATTTGTTAAAAGATTCCCCTCTTTTAACACCATATCTTCTCCATTCCTTTCATTTTCAGGCAGGTACACCTGCGGACGGAAGCTAACACTTTTATTGGATAAGCCAAGACTTAAGAAATGAATGCGCAGCTGTTCCGGTGTATAAAACTGCAGTAAGTCCTTTGCCATAGGCGGTTTAATCTCGTTACTGCTGCTGGCCTTTTTATCCATAAAAAGGATATGTCTGTTGGCAATCAGATGGGGCAGCGGCAGATTACCCATATCTGTATCAATACCGTCCGAAGTTTTCTCAAGAGCGGCAAACATAGCCATTTCTGCTATACCGTAAAAATAGATATTATCCTCGCCTATAAACTGATATACTTTAGCCTCTTCTGAGTTCCACCAGTTTCTCCATTCGCTTTCCTCTTTACCTTCCTTTTCCAGATAAGCCCTGGTAAAGGAGATAGGTGCCCAAAGTGACTCCGGCCAGACCCAGAAGGTCAAATCCTTCAGATTATCTTTCTCCGGTACCCTAACACCCCATTCAATATTACCGGATAAACGGAATGGAACCAGTGTCTTGCCGGTCCTGAAACGGATTCCCTTGCTTCCCAATACCTCCAGTGCCTTTTCCCGGTCACTTAGTTTTTGAAAAACAAAGGTTACGGAAGGCTTATTTTCTTCCGAAATCACCGTATGTTCCGGTAATAAAGCGGCTAAGTCCTCTATTCCTTCCAGCTGATCTTTTTTCACATAAATAAATGGAGGTTTTAAAAATTCCTCAATGGTATTAATAATATATTTTCTGGTATTGGTATTGGCCTTAAGGCTTACAATCCATTCTTTAAGCATATATTGCCACTCTTCCAGCTTAAAATACCAGTTAACGACCTCTTTTACTTCCGGTGTTTTACCAGATAAGGTACTTTTGGGGTTAATCAGGTTACTCGGCATATACTGATGACCCAGCGCACACTCATCTGCATATGCTTTATCGGAAAAACAGCCATCGATGGGACATTGACCGATAACCTGCCTGCCGTTGAGAAACACATGAAAATCCGGATCAAAAAATTGCGGTGTTGACAGAGGAACCACATCTCCGCCATTATACAATTTTTCAAAAACCTCCTCCGACACTTTCCTGTGTATTTCACCGGGCCGGTCAAGGGCAGAAGCTCCGTATAGATTCAGACTGATGCCATACTGATCCAGGGTTGCTTTTTGTAGTTCATGATTGTTACGGACATATTCTTCTATAGTACCGGCAGGTTTCTTTGTTCTTTCTTCCTCCACTAATTTCCGGTAGCTTTCAAGAATTGGAGAGCCATAACAGTCCGTTCCGGATACAAATATAACATTTTCTTTTCCTATACGATCTCTTAGGAATCTTGCAAAGGTATCGGCATGAACAAAAACCCCGCCGATGTGTCCAAAATGCAGCTCTTTATTGCCATACGGCATACCGGCGGTAATGACCGCCCTTTTGGGAAATTCCGGTCTCTCACCTTTTTTTATATCCTTGTTTGTCTTATCTTTCATATGAATCATACCTTTCTCATATTATAATTTCAGGTTGTCAGTTTAATTCTGCTTCTGCTAAATTCCAGCTCATACTAAAAAAAGATAAAAAAAACACCTCCTACAATGTAATCTGTAGGGGCGAGAAATTCGCGGTACCACCCTATTTTACTAATATGTCGCCATATTAATCTCATCGAGTACTGATATACTCTAGTTCTGTAACGTGAACCTACGTCATAGCATCACTTAATTTAATAAGATCCGTATGCAGCTCCGAGGCTTGTTTCATCATATACACCACCGCTCCTTCTCAGCTTCCGGAGTTCTCTGTAAGTTTGGTAAATGATTACTCTTCTCTTCATAGCTTTTATTTTTTACATAGTATATGCAAATATTTGTTATTTGTCAAGATTAATTTTCAAGTAATTGCTTATAGCATTCCTAGTGTCAAATGTCATATTGTGGTGTAGAGAAGCCTTTTGACCTTATGACGCTTGAATCATTATAGTAATTATTTAGATATATAATATATGTTATATTACCCTGAGTGGTTATCTTTCATACATATGCTTTATTGCCAGAAAGAATCCGGCTTAACAAAGCCAAGCGTTTCCATTCTGTCACATTAATGCCTGCTTCACCTGTACGATAATCCATCCTAGCCGAAAGGATTTTTTAATGCACAGGAAAATCACAGTAACTTCCAAGGTAATCGAGTAGGAGGAAAATCATTAATTGATTTTCCGTCCTCTCACACCACCGTGCATACCGTTCGGTACACGGCGGTTCAATAGAATTAACTTACTTGTAAATATCTTTCTGACATCGTTATAAA
>JAEZSL010000403.1 GCA_023443925.1 Bacillota bacterium
AATAATCAGTTATCATCAAAGTGAACTTAAGGCTTACCTAAGTATATGTATTAGGAGGGGGTAGAGTGGCCAATCGAGTTGCTGTGAAGATAGCTGATTTTTTATGCAAAAATAATACAATTCGGAATGAAGAGAAGGAAATTTACGTATACGGGTTTGAGATTTTTTTTTCTAATGTAATTAATTTTACCTTAATCTTATTTTTAGGATACTTATTCCATCATTTTTACCAGGCAATGCTGTTTTATGTAGTCTTTGTAGTTACAAGATCCTACACCGGAGGTTATCACGCCAGTACTTATTTAAAATGCAATATTGCCTTTGCATCCATTTTTATAGTAACTATGCTCATATCCAGATTATTACTTCCTACAATATCTCTGGTATACTTACTGGGCTTTATGGCTATTTATATTGGTACAATTTTAGAATATGCTCCAATGGAAAACAGCAATAAGGTGTTATTAGAAGCGGATAAGCAAAAGTACCGGAAAATCAGCATTGTGATTAGTATATGTTGGAGTGTTATCGTTATAGCACTATATTTTATTGCGAAAGAATATGCCACTACATTAGCACTGACACTGGTGATGGTCGCCATGTTGATGTTAATTGAGGTGAATAAAAGAAAGGAGCTGTAATAATATGAAGGTCAAAAAGTCATTATTAAACGCACTCGCACAATTTGGCTACAAAAGTGCCATGAAAGCCGGAGGAACTGCATCACAGTATGGAGTTTATCAGGCAAAAGAACCAAAAGCAGTTTCCGAACTAAGAAATAAGGAAAATGCATAACCGCAACAAGTAGATTACTGGGGAGTATATCGAATATAATACCTTGAACCAAATGAAATGAGGTTCAAGGTATTTTTTTATTGTTTAGGAAGATTCGGGTGTCAAAAGGTCGCTCTACTTGTACTTTATGAATATATATACGCTGGTATTCATTCAAAACACAAAAGTGACTTTTTGACACCCGAATCTTAGTATTTATTAAAGGTTTTTTGCTTAGCTGCCGAAATATGCTATAACACGCGAAAGCTATACTGGTTAAAGAGAGAGTGAAACAAATGATAATTAACGGAGTGTATGGGAATAACAATCAGCCGGTACCGGAACCTGCTGTAAATACAGTACCCAAAGAGGAAACGACTGCCGGAACAGTTAAGGATAACGTTATAGTGGATTCCACTCCTGCCCCTGTCGATAGCGGTTATATAACCTATAACGGGGAGGATATGCAGAAAAAGACGGAAGAGAAGGCAGGAGAAGAGAAGAACAGCGAAGAAAACTCCCAGGCGGATCAGGAGAAGAGCGTATCTGAGCGTATAACCAAGGAAGATTATAAAGAAATCGGGGAAGAAGGCATTTCTCTGGAGAAATACGATAAGGAACGTCTGACAAGGGTTTTGGCGCGTATTAAGACACAGAGATCGGTAAGAGAAGAAAATATAACGGAACAAGTGGAAAAGCACCAGGAAAAGCATGAGGCAATAGAGAATATGGCGGAAAATAATTCCGCAACACAAAGAATTGCCAGGAAACTAAAAGAGACCGGTCTTCCGGTAACGGAAGCTAACATTGCAAGGATTGCCACAGCCGTGGAACTAGCATCCGGAGCCGTTACACTTACGGATAAAGCCACAAGTTATCTGATTAAAAATAAATTAGAGCCAACGATTGAGAACCTTTACAAAGCGCAGTACAGCGGAACTGCCACAAAAAAGGAAGCGATGAGCCAACAGGTTTTTCAAAGCCTGGAAAGTCAGGTAAATGAAATCATAGACAAAGCAGGTCTGACAGCGGATGAAGAAACCGTAAATGCAGCCAGGTGGCTGTTAAATAACAACCTTCCTCTGACAGAAGATACTCTGTGGGCTTACCGGGACTTAAGCCGGTTAAAAGAAAATAATGATGAGAGTACGGTTTTAGACAAAGCCGTAAAAGCTTTCGCAGCCGGAAAGAATCCGGAAGCAGCCTCGTTGGGAGTGGCTGACGCAGAAAAGGCTGCAAAGGCCATAGAACTTTTTGAATCCATAGGTGATGAAGCTGTAGCAGAAGCAGTGAAAGACCATGAAGTCAGCAAAATTAACGGTAAAGTACTGGAAAAAACACAAAAGCAGCTGGCTGCAGCAGGAAAAGCTGCCAAGGAAAATCAGTCAGATTCAATAATAGATGCGGATGAGGTTCAGGAGTTTGATATCAAAACCGTAACCGTAAGAAGGCAGCTTGAGGAAATCCGTTTAAAAATGACCTTGGAATCCGGTCAGCAGCTAATTAAAAAAGGCTTTAAACTGGATACGGATTCCTTAAGTAAAATTGTAGAGGGTTTAAAAGAACTGGAAGACAGATATTACAACAGTCTTTTAAAGGAAGGAAAGACAGAGGCAAGTACAGAAAATATAGAACTGCTTAAGAAAAGCCTGGATGGTGTGGCGAATTTAAAAACCATGCCAAACTACATTCTTGGCAGTACCCTGCAAAACAGAAACAAAGAAACGGTTAACAGTCTTATGTCTGCCGGTACGGCATTAAAAAGTATTTTTAATAAAGCCGGTGAAGCTTATGAAACCCTTATGACAAAGCCACGTCCGGATATGGGAGATTCCATAGCCAAAGCATTCCGCAATGTGGATGATATATTAGAAGATATGAAGCTGGAGACAACCCAGGCAAATGAACGGGCGGTCCGCATTCTGGGGTATAACGGTATGGATATAACAGATCAAAATATCCAGCATGTAAAAATCTATGACCAGCAGGTTAATCAGCTAATGAATAATCTAAAGCCGGCGGTTGCGGTGGAGCTTATTAAAAAAGGCATCAATCCCCTTAACCTGCCCATAGAGGAACTAAATCAGCAGATTGAAAGTATACAGCAGGAGTTAGGAACTACGGAAAATGAAAAATTCAGCAAATATTTATGGAAGCTGGAGAAAAGCAACCGTATTACTGAGGAGGATAAACAATCCTATATCGGAATCTACCGGTTGCTAAATACCGTTGATAAAACGGATGGAGCCGCGCTGGGTGCAGTATTAAAGGCGGACAGGGAAGTTAATTTAAAAAATCTCCTCACAGCGGTCAGAACCATGAAAAACGGCAGCGTGGATAAGACCGTGGATGATGGGTTTGGTTCTCTCACACAGTTTAGTTCCATGGGAGAGAGTATAACGGAGCAGATTAATACCTCTTTTACTTTTAACGAAAGTTTGGATCAGCCATCAGTGGCACCGGAGATCAATTCGGATAAACTGGGCTATATAAACCAGCTGCTAAAAGAGATTAAAGATGAAATGGAACCGGAGAAGCTAAAGACTTTAGGAAACGTGGAAGACGTTCTGAATATGTCTGTGGAAAAATTAAAAGAGGAACTTAAACTTGCTCCGGAAGATGACATGGCGGAGAGCATTTACTGGGATCAGAAGTTACAGGAATATCTTGAGATCAACGACCGGTCTGAGAGTGCCCAGAGATTGCTAAAGAGTTATGATATTCCCGCAAGTCCCGCCAACATACAGGCAGCCAAGGATTTGTTAAGTACGGACCGGGCTTTTTACAAGCAGCTGAATAAGCTTTTAAAAGACAGCAGGACAGAAGAGGCCAGGGAGAAGGAAAGTGAAAATATAGATTTACCTGTAAGTGACTTATCAGATATTTCAGAGGAGTTTGTGGAAAGCTTCACCGGGCCGTCAAGCGTAAAGGAACAATTTCAGGTACTGGGAAATAGTGTGGATGAACTTCTGAATCAATTGACGGACAACCCGGTAATTACCTCAGCTGATATGGCAACCCTGCAAAGAATCCGGTACGGAATGTCTTTTATCCAGAATCTGGCCGGTAAGGAAAGCTATGAGATTCCACTTATGGTGAGCGGCAATATAACCAATGTTAACGTAACCATTTTAAGAAATACAGGAGAATCTGGAAAAGTTAATATTCAGGTAAATTCTGAAAGCCTGGGCAATCTTTCGGTTAGCCTTTCCCTTAAAGAGAAGGGCGTAAATGCCTTGATAACCTGCGATAACCGGAACAGCCTTGAGGTCATGAGGGAGAGAAGAACAGAGCTTTTGGGAGCACTTCAAAACGCAGGAATTGAAATTGAACAATTAAATTATGGAATTGGTAATACAAAGACAGATTTGAACCGATATACAAATTATAATACGGATAGCAAAAATAAAAAAAGCGATCCGGCAGCGGCTGAGGTTTCAACGGATACTTTATACAGCCTTGCAAAAACATTTCTTGTACATATAAAAAATGCAGAATATGAAACAGTCAATGTGTGAAGAGAACAGATAGGAGATAGATATGAGAATAAACCATAATATTTCAGCCTTAAAAGCAAATAATCAATTAGTTAGAACCAATAATGCCCTGGATAAAAGTTTGGAAAAGCTGTCCTCCGGTTTTAGGATCAACCGGGCAGCGGACGATGCGGCAGGTATGGCCATATCCCAGAAGATGAAGACACAGATCGCAGGCCTTGACCAGGCTTCCAGAAATGCAGCAGACGGTATCTCCATTATACAGACGGCGGAAGGAGCTTTAACCGAAGTTAACTCCATGCTTCAAAGAATGAGGGAACTTGCCGTTCAGGCATCCAACGGTACCAACACACTGGATGACAGAAAATCCATACAGAATGAGATCAACCAGCTGCAGGCTGAAATTAAAAGAATCTCCACCAACACGGAATTTAATACGAAGACCTTGTTAGACGGTAGCGTTGATAATATGTCTTATTCGGATAACAACTATGCCAGTCTGGTTTCTTTATCCGATGGTGTGGAAAGCGGAAAATATACCATAAACATCACCTCGGATGCCACAAAGACAGTAGCAAAAGGTGCCACCGGCATTACAAATTCCAATACAAAAATTACTGCGGCCCAGGCTGGAATTATTAATATTAACGGCAATGAAGTAGAAATAAAAGAAGGAGAAACCATTGCGGAAGTATTTGAAAAAATCAGGGAAACCTGTGAGACGGCGAATATTAAGGTAATTGCTACGAGTAATATGACAGCTCCGACAAATGCAGCCGTTATAAACTTACCGGAAACCGCAGGGTATAGCCCGTCAAACATTGCCAGTGCCAGTGCAGGAACTCCGCTTGGGCTTGTTTTCGTGTCAAATGAATACGGCGATGATCCGTCCATAAATATTTACTGCGATAATGATGATTTAAAAACTGCTTTAGGACTGACAACAATTAATAAAATACCTGGAAAAGATGCCGTTGCTTCTTTGGACCTGACCAGCAAATTTACAAATACAGCCACCATAACGGTAAACGGAAATTATGTAAAAGTCACGGATGCCAATGATTTTGAAATGATATTTGATACCCGGCCAGGGTCAGCTGGACCTGCCGGTACCGGTAGCACCGCCAACATAACCGTATTGGATGCCGGCCCTATGAAAATACAGATTGGTGCCAATGAAAACCAGACCATGGTTGTTCGTATTCCAAAAGTCGATCCCGTGTCGCTGGGAATTGACAGTGTGAATATCTGTACGGAGGAAGGTGCCCAGAAAGCAATCACAACCCTGAATGATGCTAATACAAAAGTAACCGCCATCCGTGCCAAACTGGGTGCTTACCAGAACCGTCTGGAACATTCCATCTCCAATCTGGATACTACTTCCGAAAATATGACGGAAGCCTTGTCCCGTATTGAAGATGTGGACATGGCGAAGGAAATGGCTACCTATACCCAGAAGAATGTACTGGCACAGGCAGGTACTTCCATGCTGGCGCAGGCAAATCAAAGACCCCAGACGATACTGACCTTATTACAAGGCTGATAATTACGCCGGAGAACAGAAAGGCATTGGTATATAGATGGAAAAGGATATGATGCAGGCATTTGCGGCCAGAATTACCCAGGCGTCCAAAACGGAACTGGTAGTGATAATGTATGAAATCATTCTGGCAGATTTAGACTCTGCCAGAAGCTATCATGAGAAAGAAGATTATGAAATGTATGGGCGGGAATTAAAGCATGGGCAGCGTATACTGAACGAGTTGATGGTTACTCTGGATTACCGCTATGAACTATCCGGACAATTAATGAGTCTGTATATTTTTATTAACAAGACCCTGATTACAGCCATGATACAAAAAAAGGCGGAATTGCTGGCAGATGCACAAGCTGTTCTAACAACCATAATGGAGGGATTTAAAGGCATCCGTAAGGAGGATTTGTCCGGGCCGGTGATGCAAAACACGCAGCAGTTATATGCAGGATTGACCTATGGAAAGGGTATGTTAAATGAAGTGTACTTAAATTCCAATGAACAAAGCAGAGGATTTAAAGCGTAAATATAGGAATTGAAAAAAAGCCGGAGGAGATCTTTTTGATTTCCTACGGCTTTTTGCTGGAAATTCCTCAATTCCCTATGCACAAAAATACTTCCGGGTAAAAGCGTATGACACATAAAAGGATATTGTCTTTTGGAAGAGTCTCTATTATGACACCGCATCATCGCTAGAGGAGGTTTTGCCTGAGTCTGGCCCGCCAGACTCTTACTGATTCTTATTCGCAGCATCTGTATTTACCGGGGCTTTCTGCCGGTATGTATGACCGCCTGCTTAAAGCACCGCTCATTTGGTGTTATTTCTGATTATATGGTTGAATAATCATTTTCCATCTCTTTCGCTTGCTTAAGGAGAAATTTATATCTTTTTTGAATCGCATTTACTTCATAGATATAACAGTCAATTAGATCAGGATCAATTACATTTTCAAAATTAGAATATGCGGATTCCAGAGCAAGTTTTGTCTTTTTAATTT
>JAEZSL010000428.1 GCA_023443925.1 Bacillota bacterium
TCCTTAATCTTATTCCCCTTAAAAATTTGTGTGATGTATTGACTTTTATCCTATGATTCGAATCCTAAAAGAAGTTTACCATTTTCTACCTTGCTTCTCAATAGAAAACGATAAACTTCTTAGGTAAATTACCTTCTGTTACCTTAATTTCAGGTTATCTTACTTTTTTGGAAGACCCGGGAAATCCTCGGAAATGATTCCGTTAAAGTTGGAGGCGGGAACGATGGTTCCTGACTTTACTAATTCATATGCTTCGGTTAATTTAGATAAAGTATCGGCAGATAACTGCTGACGGCCTTCGGCACTTACATAACCGGTGGAATCGGTATTTGCCTGAAGAACTACATTCTGTCCTTTAAAGGAACCGTCTTTTACTGCATTTAATGCTCTTTCCACGTTTATACTCATTACCTTTAATGCAGAGGTAAGAATTACATTGGTATCACCGTTTACACCATCATCATACTGGTCAACATCACAGCCGATTACAGAAACGCCTTTTGCTTCTTTTGCAGCAGTAAATACACCGTTACCGGAGGCACCGGCAGCAACAAAGATAATATCGCAGCCTGCATCTATCAGTGCATTGCCGACTACTTTTCCGGTTGCTTCATCCGCAAAAGATCCTACATAATTACCGTTTACATTGGCTCCCGTTACGTCCGTGCCGGCATAAGCGGGCAATTCAACGAATTCAACGGTTTTACCATACAGCGCATTGACATAGTTTACACCGGATTCAAAACCGTACTGGTAATTTACATTGGATGGATATGCGACACCGTTAACAACGGCTACTTTACCTGACTTTGTTTCAAGAGCAGCTGCCATTCCAGCAAAAAAGCCGCTTTCCTGTTCTGCAAAAGTCATGGCATAGATATTATCAAATACGGTCTGATCACCCTGGGCCGCAGGATCAGAGTCGATTAATATAAATTTTTTATCGGGATTTTCCAGAGCTACCCCGGAAATACCTGCGAACTGGAAGCCAGGGCATACAATAACATCATAATCTGCATCAATATCGGCTACGGCTTGTACCGCTGCCGCGGTATCTCCGGTGGGTTCGTTAACCGGGGTTACGGTTGCATCGGGATTTGCTTTGATAAAGTTTAAGATACCATTATAATTATCTTCGTTAAATGATCCGTCATCTACTCCGGATGGACTGGTCACGATGGCAATCTTTAAGCCGGCGGCAGAAGCATCTGCTGAGGGTTCTTCTGTCTCAGGCTGGGTTGCCGTATCGTTTCCCGTATCAGCTGTGGCGGTTTCTTCCGCAGCAGTCTGATCCGTGGTTCCTGTGGCTGCATCCTTCTTTGCACAGCCGGTAAATGCTGCGGCCGTGAGTACCATGATTAATGCAAAAACCGTTACTATCTGCATCTTACTTTTTTTCATAAATATGTACCTCCTGTTTGTTTGCTGTTAGTCGTAAGCCATTCCTTTGTGGGCTATTTTCCAAAAAAGATAGACAGGCAAAGATATTTGCCCCATCTATCTAATGAGTTCAATACTAACACATCCAGGCAGATAATACAATAATACGGCTAGTAAATTTTGCTATTATAATTAATTATTAATATCATTAATAAATTTCATTAATTAAAAAAGCATCTTATAATTATAAATTGTAACGTATTATTATACGTGATTATATTAATTTGCTTGGCTTAGATTAATATGTTTGACATACTTAATCTGCTTCATTTAAATTAATATATTTGACTTAAATTGCTTAACTTAATTAGTCCGCATGGCTTAATTATTGCCTGACTTTTTAATGTGCTTTACTAGAATTAAATATGCTTTACATAAATGAATATACACAACTTAGAACAACGCTGCGATGCTTTCTTCAAAAGGTGCATAACAGATACCCTTTTCTGTTACAATGGCTGTAATCAGATTATGATCCGTGACATCAAAAGCCGGATTATAACATTTTACTTCTTTAAGCGCCACAGGTTCCTTATAAAATTTTTCTTTAATTTCATCCGGATCACGCAGTTCGATTTCGATATCTTCACCGGTTTTGCAGTTTAAATCAATGGTTGATGTGGGACCAAGTACATAAAAAGGTATTCCATAATGTTTAGCTAAAATCGCAACTCCGCTGGTACCGATCTTATTGGCGGCATCCCCATTGGCAGCTATCCGGTCACAGCCTACGAAACAAGCCTGTATCCAGCCGTTTTTCATAACAATACTGGCCATATTGTCGCAGATCAGCGTAACATCAATACCCGCTTTTTCCAGTTCGTAGGCAGTCAGTCTGGCTCCCTGCAGTAGGGGTCTGGTCTCATCGGCAAATACTTTAAAATTAAATCCTCTTTCTTTCCCCAAGAAAAGCGGCCCCAATGCTGTCCCATACCGGGAGGTGGCCAGGGGACCCGCATTACAATGAGTCAGGATACCGTCCCCGTCTTTTATCAGCGTTAGCCCATATTCAGATATGGCTGCACACATTTTTATGTCTTCCGTATGTATGGCTCTGCATTCCTCTTCCAGGAGTTTTAAAATTTCGGGAACCGCCTTATCCTGATTAGCGGTTACAACACCTTCCATGCGGTTCAGAGCCCAGCTTAAGTTAACCGCGGTTGGCCTGGAGGAGTTTAGATAATCCTTATATTTTACAAACTCAGAATAAAAAACCTCATAGGAATCCGTCTCGATTTCACGGGCCAGCACATAGATTCCGTAGCCCGCGCAGATACCAATGGCCGGTGCGCCTCTTACCTTTAATTCAAAAATAGCATCATAAATATCCTTTGCATTTCCCAGCGTAAGATATTCCGTTATACCCGGAAGTTTGGTCTGATCTATGATAATTACTTTACTTCCGTCTTCGCTTAACTTTACATTATCAATATGGGTTACATTATTTAAATTACTCATAATTCTCCAATCTTACCTGCAAATTTTTGCTTGTCTTTTGTAATAGAAAGGTTAGTTTACCCAAGCAGGGAATACTCATTTTATTAATGAAATTACGGCTTTCCATTCAAATCAAAATTGAAAGCCTGCTTTAAAAGCTTTGGATTCAAAAGCTTTGTCATAATCTATTAGCTCATATAATTCAACCGGCGGTAATGTTATGAGCCCACGCTTTAATAATTGCAGTGCCGGTTCAAAAGGACCACATCTGCTTCCGAGAATGGTTATTTCATTCACGACAAAATAACTCATATCCAGAGTAACGCTGCCGGCATAAGTACTTTTACATACAATAACTCCTTTTTTCCGAACGAAGCCTATGGCAGATAAAATACCGGAGGGAGATCCGGCCGCATCAATTACTACCTCAAATGTATCCCGTGCATCGGTTACTGCTTTTGCAAACGGGCGAAAGTTGTCCAGTTTCTCTTCATGTCTTCCGATAACCGTCAGATCGGCACCGGTTAAGGCTATAACCTGGGCGATCATATAAGCTAGTCTTCCGTCTCCGATTACCGCTACATTCTGTGAAGGTTTTATATGAGCCTGCTCAAGTATCTCAAGGGCCGCTGCCAGGGGTTCGGTAAATACGGCGGTTTCCGTCGGAATTTCGTCCGGCACCACATGCAGCAGCTCTGTCCGGATCGTCATATATTCGGCAAAGCAGCCGTCTTTATCCGTAATTCCGATTACTTTCCGGTTAAGACAGTGATTCTGTCTGCCGGTACGGCAATAGATACATTCACCGCAGCCTGCATTAATTTCACCGACGACCCGTTTCCCAATCAAACCGGGGTTGCCGGATTCCACAACTCTTCCAACAAATTCATGCCCCAAAACACCATGAAAATCAGGTTTATAACCTTTAATTATTTCCTTATCCGTATTGCAGACCGCACTGATTAATATTTTAACCAGGCTTTCTTCAAAAGCCGGTACCGGTTTCTTATAATCTTCCAGGTATTGCACTGTTTTGTCATAATATAAAGCTTTCATTGGTTATACCTTTCTGTAACGTAATTACGAATTAACTTAAGAAAATCTATGTAAGGCTGTGCACTACATGTCATATGCAGATGCATGTATCCGGGCGTTTTGCAGCAGCCGTTTTATATGCAGTAATTATTAATAAGGAGGATACATCCCTTCCTAAGCCAGAAATTTTCCTATATTATTTATCGTTTCAGTTATTAATTCTTTAAATAAAGGAGCAACACGGTCTGCTGTTTCCTGTACTTCTTCATGGGTAAGAGGATCTTTTGTCATTCCGGCACACAGATTGGAGATGCATGAAATTCCGCATATTTTCATACCCATGTGATTCGCTGCCATTGCTTCGCAGGCTGTACTCATTCCAACTGCATCCGCTCCCAGAATTCTGCACATTTTTACTTCCTGGGGAGTTTCAAAGTTCGGTCCGGTAAGCTGTATATATACACCTTCCTGCAGAGGTATCTTCAAATTATCGGCTGTACTTCGTATTACATCCTGTAATTCCAAATCATATACGTGGCTCATATCCGGAAAACGGACACCTAACTCTTCCACGTTTTCCCCAATCAACGGAGAAGGAACAAAGTTTGATATATGATCGGTAATCATCATAAAATCTCCGCTTTTAAAGCAATAATTAACGCCGCCGGCTGCATTTGTTAAAAACAGTACCTCAGCACCCATTAATTTCATTAACCGTACGGGCAGTACCACATCCGATACCTCATACCCTTCGTAATAATGAACTCTGCCCTGCATAATTACCACCGGAATATCTCCGATGTAACCAAATACAAACCTTCCCTTATGACCTTTTACCGTGGATACCGGAAATCCCTCAATATCACTGTAATCCAATACCGCCGTAATCCGGATGGTGTCTGCATAGTCCCCTAATCCCGAACCTAACACCAGGGCAACCTTGGGTTTAAAATCTATCTTCTCCCTGAAACTGTTATAGCATCTACTAAGCTTCTCGTAAACTGGATTCATGTTAATCTCCTCAATTCCTTTCCTGTTATTCCATGAATTTCATATTCCGTTATATTATAGCAGATAATTCAAGTCTCTTCAATGAATTAGATAAAATATCACTCTCCTGACGGATCAGGCAGCATTGCCAGCAGACGGAAATCATGCTTGTGACCTGCGTTGGTACTGGTATCGAATTCAATATAATGGGTATGTCTGTCGCCTGTTATTAAAGTGCCGGAGGTTCTTCCTATATATTCATGGTAATGTCCGTTAATATAATTTGTCCGGAAGACTACCTCATGAACATGACCACTTTTGTCTACAGGAATTGCTTCTCCGGTAACACCTGAAAACCGGTGGTAATGATTATCCGTGGTTTTGGTGTAACCATAAAAGTCATGGACGTGATTTTGCAGTTCGATTTCTTTTATATCAAAATTTAATTTAATATATTCCAAAATAATCAACTCCTAGTCATTTTCTTACAAAATAAGTGTTTCAAGGTATCATATGCGTAAATATAGAATTAGTGCACTCCTCATTACAGGCATTAAAAGTAATAACCTGCTTTTGACTGTTAAAATATCAAATAATTTCCAGGTTATATAAAAAACGTATTGACATAGATAGAAAGCAAGTGTATTATTGTATTAATCCCTTAATACAATAATACACTCAAGTCAACAAATACAAAAAAATATTCGGTAATACAAGAAATCATTTAATCTGAATTGGACAGATTGGGTTCAGGGTAGTCTTTAAAGCCCGAACGATTCTGATAGGAAAGGAGTTGATTAAATGCAATGGGATATTAATTCCGATCGGCCGGTTTATATACAGCTAATCGAGCAGATTCAGGCTGGAATCATATCCGGTTATTTTAAACCTGGTGACAAACTGCCCTCTGTCCGGGAACTGGCAGCCGAGGCAGCCGTTAACCCCAATACCATGCAGAAAGCATTAACCGAACTGGAGCGTTGTGAATTACTTTATACGAACAGAACCAGCGGCAGATATATAACCTCCGATGAAAAGCTGATAAAAAAGCTAAAAAGCAGTTCTGCCAAAGCTCATATACTGGATTTTCTGGAGAAGATGAAACAGTTGGGTTTTGATTCAAAAGAAACATTGATACTGATCAATGAAATTATGGAATTGAAAGAAAATCATTAGGAAAGGATTGCCACACAACAATTCTTTCATTCCTAAGATATTTATAAATGTGGCAATACCGCAGATATGTCTGTGGTATACAATTGGTATAAAATATGAATGCGATATTAGAATGTCATTCTCTGACAAAGAAGTTTTCAGGTTTTAACGCTTTATCCGAAGTTGACCTGACTCTTGAAAGAGGCCGTATCATCGGTCTTTTGGGTCCAAATGGAAGCGGTAAATCAACTCTATTAAAAACAATTAACGGACTGTTGGTCCCGGATGCAGGAACTGTCCTTATAAACGGAATGAAACCTGGCACCGAAAGTAAAAAAATTGTCTCATACCTACCCGAGCGGACTTATCTTGCAGAATGGATGTCGGTACATGAAGTAATCCGTTTTTTCCAGGATTTTTACGATAATTTTGATGATGCCAAGGCATATGACATGTTAGGAAGACTTCAGATCGACCCGAAAAAAAGCTTGAAAACCATGTCTAAAGGTACAAAAGAAAAAGTACAGCTGATCCTGGTTATGAGCCGGAAAGCTGATTTATACTGTCTCGATGAGCCTATTGGAGGAGTTGATCCCGCTTCCAGGGATTATATCCTTAATACAATTATTTCAAATTATAATGAAAACGCAACTGTAATAATATCAACCCATCTCATTGCTGACATCGAAAATGCCCTGGACGAAATTATCTTTATAAAAGACGGCAGGATTACGCTGCACGCCGGGGTTGACGATGTCCGGGCAAAAGAAGGGAAATCCATTGATTCCTTATTCAGGGAGGTATTTAAATGTTAGGAAAATTACTAAAACACGAATTAAAAGCGACTTCCAGATTATTGATTCCGCTATACCTGATTTTAATCGGTATCAGTTTCTTAAACCGTATCATGTTAAGTTTCCAGAATCTTAACCAGATAATGAAGTTCATCTCCAATCTGCTTGCGTCAGGATTTCTTTTCATACTGGTGGCAGTCTTTGCTGTGACCACGGTTTTAATGATAACACGGTTTTATAAAAATCTGATTGGAGATGAAGGCTACTTAATGTTTACACTTCCGGTAAAGCCAAATCAGCTGATTAATTCAAAACTAATTATATCAGTATTCTGGTTTTTAATTGGCATTGCTGCCGTTATAGTAACTCTGTATATAACCTTTGCCACCCCGGAACGCATGGATATTGTTTATCAGAATCTGAATGAATTTATTCAAGAATTAAAAACCTATTCCGGAGGTAACCTGACGTTTGTCGTATCAGAAATAATACTGTTTTGTATCGTCAGTATATTTGCTAATATTCTGATGCTGTATCTCTCCATAGCAATTGGTCAGCTGTTTAACGGCCGCAGGCTCGTGGGATCTTTTATCGCTTATATCGGGATTTATACAGCATTACAGATCCTCTTGCTGATTGTAGTAGGTGTCTGTGTCCTGTTTAACTGGGAAAGCGTGGATAACTTTAATACCTTCCCCCCGGTATTTTTCCCTCTTGCAATACTTGCGCTGATTCTCTGTTGTATCAGTTTATACTGGGGCACCAGCTATATCTTAAATAAGAAGCTGAATCTAGAGTAAGCCTTCAGCCGAAAACTAACTGGCCCTACTGTCACAAATGTTACTTTTACTTAAATTACTCATATAAAAGGTATTCGAAATAATTATTAACCTTATACACCGTTAATCGAAATTCATATAAATTAACGGTACTATAAAAAGGTGTAGATTCAATGTTAGCTTCAATAAACCGGTTTTTACCCTGATTTACGTCGGGCAGCCCATGGGGTTCCGGTTATATATTAAAGCACAACATGAAAATACACCTTTATAATTTTATATCAATTTCTTATCTAGCGTAAACGTCTGTTCTCGAATCTTGCATGGGTCTGTAAACAGTATGCAAATTCTGCTATCCGCTCCTCGATATCTCCGTCACCCAGAGTGCAGTCAACAGAAACTGCCATATCGTTTATTATTTTATCTGTTATAGATTTCTTTTTATTTAACAGTATATACAGCTTCTCTTCATAGGAACCTGCCTCCAGAAATTCCAGCAGCACCGGATTGATACTCCCCTCTTCCTGGACGATAACCTTTTCCTCTGCTGTTTCAGGTTCTGTTTTTTGAGTTCCATCCGAGGCTCCCTCTTTTCGGTTACCATAATACGGCTCATCAGGAAATTTTTGAACTAGCGTTTCGCTTCTGCCATCCGTTCCGTTACTATCCGCATTGCCAAAAGAAGTACCGCTGTTCTCTTCGTTGATATAAACTGGTTCAAAACGGTATATCTGTCCTGCATCCGGATATTTCTCACGGTCCACTTCACCGGTAAACATAGCAAGCGGCCTTACATATGTCTTGAAACTGCCGTACAAAGCCTGATAAACCACCATTTCCTCGCCGGTTTCCGAATGAATGGCGATGGTAATGATCTGGTAAAGATTATTCTTAAAATGTCTGTATATCTGACCTGGTCTGGGTATTCTCTTCTGTTCCAAACTATTTCCTCCCTTTATGAAAACGAATCTTACAACCACAGTGTTGTTTTTGCATTTCAAATAAAACTGCGGCCAATCAGAATTCATCTATTCTTTTGCAGTCTTTTTGTCTATATTCTTCCTTATTGCTGCTTAAACTTTTTTAAAGTTATCTCGAAAACTTGGTAATTAATAACGGCTCAGGCCGTCTTTTGATACAATTCCGTAAATATATTTGTATGGAGCAGGCTTAGCCGTATTGATGGAATATGCGCCAAACAGTCTTTCTTTTGCCGTATTAACTTTATCCTGGTCATTGCCGTAAAGGGTTGCCAGGGAATCACCTGCCAGAACCTTATCTCCCAGTTTTTTATGGATTTTTATTCCGACACTTAAGTCAATGGTACTGTCCTTTGTTTCTCTTCCCCCGCCTAAGACCAGAGAGGCCATTCCTATTTCATCCGTTATAATCTCTGTCACATATCCATCCCTTTGGGAAAGGACGTCTTCTGCTATAGAAGCTTTCTGGAATAGTTTCGTATTATAGACCGCACGGTCATCGCCGCCCTGGGCTCGGACAAATTCTCCAAATTTCTTTAATGCAGATTGGCTGGTAATTGTCTCCTTCAGTAATTTTCTTGCTTCTTTAAGGGAGCCGGCTAATTTTGCTCCAAGAAGCATGTAACTTCCAAGGGTCAGGCTAATTTCCAGAAGATCTTCCGGGCCTTCACCCATAAGAGTATGAATTGCTTCTTCTACTTCGATAGAATTGCCCACAGCCCTTCCAAGCGGCTGGTTCATATCGGTTATTACCGCATAGGTTTCTCTTCCGACACCATTGCCGATTTCAACCATTGCTTCTGCTAAAGCGATGGAATCCTCCAGAGTCTTCATAAAAGCACCGCTTCCGGTCTTAACATCCAAAACGATTACCTCTGCACCGGAAGCAATTTTTTTACTCATAATACTGCTGGCAATCAATGAAATATTATCTACCGCTGCAGTAACATCCCGCAGGGCATATATTTTTTTATCCGCAGGTGCCAGATTGGCAGTCTGTCCGACAATAGCCATCTTCATACGGTTAACATTTTCAATAAACCGCTCCGTTGGTATTGAAGTAGAAAAACCGGGAAAGCTCTCGAGTTTGTCGATTGTTCCGCCGGTGTGACCAAGTCCCCTGCCGGACATCTTGGCAACTGGAATTCCCAGTGAGGCTACCATCGGTCCTACTATCAGCGATGTTTTGTCACCAACACCTCCGGTACTGTGCTTATCAACTTTGATTCCTTCTATAGCCGATAAATCCAGCATATCTCCGCTTTCGGCCATGGCCATGGTTAATGCTATGGTTTCATCTTTATCCATTCCTTTTAAACACACTGCCATCAAAAAAGCAGCCATCTGATAATCGGGTATTTCTCCCTTTGTAAAACCCTTCACGATAAAATTGATTTCCTCTGCCTTAAGAGCTTTACCGGTTTTCTTTTTAACGATCAAATCATACATTCCCATCTTTATGCCTCCTGATACGTAGACGTATTTATTCGTGCTGAAACTATTCTGATAAAATATTTACCAAATCGGATGATCCATATACTTATTATATATTTTATAAGAAAATTATTCAACGAAAACTCTGGGAGACTATGTTTCAAACGGCATTGTTTGTAATTCCGATTCTGTATGTAAGGTTAACTTGACACATAATTTCATTCGTGATATATTACATGTAAGGTTAACATTACACATAAGATAATTACATACAAGATTAAACTTATATGATAATAGCCAGGATAAACCTAGTATGTTTGAGTTAAGGACAAATGATAACTAATATATATCTACAATTAATTCATACATGAATGTGCGGGAAGAAACCGCGAAGAGAGGTAAGGTTGAAAAACGAAATACAGTTTTTCAACATCTTGATTTATAAGTGCGCTTAAGCGCACAGATGGGAGTTAGGTTGAAAAACGAAATACAGTTTTTCAACATCTTGATTTATACGTGCGCTTAAGCGCACAGATGGGAGTTAGGTTGAAAAAACGAAATACAGTTTTTCAACCTCTTGATTTATACGTGCACTTAAGTGCACAGATGGGAGTTAATATGAAGAACCGGATTCGGGAATTACGAGAATCACTGGGGTTAACCCAGGAACAGCTGGGGGAATTGGTAGGTGTATCAAGGCAGGCAATCAATGCCATTGAAACTGAAAAATTTGAGCCTTCCATATGGTTGGCCTATGATATTTCCATGGTATTTAAAAGTACCATTGAAGAAGTGTTTATTTTTGAGGAAAGCAAACGTAAATCCAGAGCTATGCAAAGCAGAGGTGAAGTAATATGGCACTAAGGAATATAAGGCAAAAAGAGGATCCTATATTAAGAAAAATAAGTAAACCGGTTGAAAGGGTAGACGATAAAATCCGGATGCTTTTAAATGATATGGCAGAAACCATGTATGATTCTAAAATCGGGGGAGGCCTGGCAGCTCCTCAGGTAGGTATACTAAAACGTCTTGTCGTAATTGATATGGGGCAGGGTCTGATAAAACTGGTAAACCCGCTTATTATAAGCCAGGAAGGGACCCAGGAAGTAATTGAAGGCTGCTTAAGCATTCCGGATACCTGGGGAAAACTTATAAGGCCCGCCAGAGTCACGATTCAAGCCTTAAATGAGCACGGAGAAACGGTTACCCTTACCGGTATCGGCGATCTGGCAAAGTGTTTCTGCCATGAAATCGACCATTTAAACGGAATTTTATTCACAGATTTTGTTACTGAGTATATAGGTTGAAAAATAAATTTTTCAACCACAAGTTTGTGCTTGAGCACCACAAACTTGATATTCACAAAGAGCGTGCGCATGAATAGAG
Source organism: Bacillota bacterium (assembly GCA_023443925.1). The sequence continues at coordinate 11,431 of JAEZSL010000428.1, forward strand.
GTTAAAACCTTAATTTCACTGGTACAGTCCTGCATCGATTTCTTATAGATTGGTTGAATATTTATTCTATTAATATTATATTTTTTACCTCTATTTCATACCGAACTTGACTTAGGCAGGAAAAGCGATTAAAATAGTTTAATACGCTAAAGTGAAAGGAGTTTTAAGATGAGTTTTATATTTGAAAAAAAGGTTATCTCTCCTTCCGAATTGCT
>JAEZSL010000429.1 GCA_023443925.1 Bacillota bacterium
TAACTTATTTCAATGAAGCTGCCGCCAAGTTTGTGCGGGGTGAACTGCCCTTCGATAAATGGGATACCTATGTATCCACTTTAAACAAAATCGGTCTGGAGGAATGGGTATCAATTTATCAGGAAGCCTACAATGCACTTCAGTAAACAGGTTTGTTATATAAAATCTCCGGTATAACCTTTTAGCCGGGGATACGTAAACCAAGACTCTGCGGTAAGTAACAGCACAGTTCAAAGTTTCGTATCCCCGGGATAAAGCTTAAGAAAGAAGAGAGTGTGGTGAAAAGTGTGGTGTATCATTCCTCCAAACCCCAAAAGGGCAGCAGGGCTTTAAAGCTATTAAAAAGCAAATGGCAGTTAATTGCTATGATTACTATTCCTATTATCTGGTATATTATATTTTGTTATGTACCGATGTATGGAATTCAGATTGCGTTCAAGAATTATAATCCTCAGCTGGGTTATCTAAAAAGTCCATTTGTAGGTTTCCGGTATTTTGAACAGTTTTTTTCCTCCTATTATTGTTTTGATGTGATTTGGAATACATTATCCATCAGCCTTTATTCATTACTGATGGGATTTCCGGCACCAATACTCCTGGCAATTATTATTAATGAACTTCCGGGAAATAAATTAAAAAAGGCGGTTCAGAATATAACGTATATTCCCCATTTTATTTCCGTTGTTGTTTTATGCGGTATGTTATATTTATTTTTATCTCCTCAGTACGGTATTATTAATCATTTTCTGTCCCTGGCCGGTATTGGACCCATTGGTTTTCTCGAATCCAACAAGTACTTTAAATCTGTTTATGTACTGTCCGAGGTATGGCAGGAAAGCGGCTGGAGCTCCATTATATACATAGCAGCCCTGGGCGGCATTGATCCCAGCCTGTATGAGGCGGCTACCATTGACGGAGCTTCCCGGTTAAGGCGTCTTTGGCATGTATCCCTGCCGGGCATAACTCCTACCATAATTACACTGCTGATATTAAGAATCGGTCAGTTAATGAGTGTAGGCTTTGAGAAGGCCCTGCTGCTTCAGAATGATCTGAATATGCAGTCCAGCGAAATTATTTCTACGCTGGTTTATAAGAACGGTATTCTTCGGGGGGAATTCAGTTATGCTACCTCCGTCGGGTTAATGAATTCATTGATTAACCTGATTTTAATCATAGCTGCCAATAAACTATGTAAAAAGTTCTTTGAAACCAGCTTATGGTAGGGGGGTGCTGTTGTGAAAATTAGCAAACAAAAAGGAATTCATACTTTTGACGTGATTTTAATACTATTAAGTGTTATTATTATGGTAATTATAGCCTATCCTCTCTTTTTTGTAGTGATTGCTTCCTTTAGTGATCCCCAAGCCGTCCTTGGAGGCAAAATTACTTTCTGGCCGGTGGGCTTTAACCTGGAATCCTACAAGATGATTTTAAAGGAACCCAAGATCTGGAATGGTTATAGAAATACGATTTTTTATACGGTTTTAGGAACTTTTATTAATTTTATACTGACAACTCTCACCGCTTATCCGTTGTCCAGAAAGGATATGCCCTGCAGAAAACTGTTAACCTTCTTTATTACCTTTACCATGCTTTTTGGCGGTGGTATGATTCCGGTCTACATGGTAGTCCGGGGCTTGAATCTGACAGATACCATCTGGGCAATGGTCATTCCGGGGGCTATATCTACTTATAATATGCTGGTCATGAAGAATTACTTCCAGTCCAGTATACCTGAAGAACTTCATGAGGCTGCCGCCATTGATGGCTGCGGACACTTTCAGAGCCTGCTTAAAGTAATCCTTCCCCTGTCGACTCCTATAATTGCAGTAATTATACTTTTTTATGCGGTGGGACATTGGAATGCCTTTTTTAATGCCATTATATATCTGAGAGACCAAAGACTGTATCCGCTCCAGATCATCTTACGGGAGATTATGCTGCAGAACAGCCTGGAAGCAGTCGGTGGTGATATGATCGGAATGTATGAAAAAGTAATGCGGGGAGAGACCATGAAATATGCGGTGATTCTGGTTGCAAGTGCTCCAGTGCTGGCCTTTTATCCTTTTGTACAAAAATATTTTGTAAAGGGCATTATGGTGGGGGCAGTTAAGGGGTAATTGCTTCGCGAAAGGCATGGGCGTTAGAGTGAAATAAGAACATTTCATCTTACTGGAAGAGTGAAAGAAAATTTTATAATGAAAGGATGCCACAATTGATTTTTTCACTCGGTGGAACTTATTCCACATACTATTCTGTGGCATTATCCCAGGTTATCCTGGGATTTATAACGGTGAAAGTTTGAAAGTTCCTTTCAAACTACTTATTAAAGCAGTAGCGCAGACAGGTCTGCGTTATGCAGGAGGTGAAAATATGAAAACAAATTTAATTTATATATTCGCAGACCAGCTTCGATATCAAAGTCTGGGGTATGCGGGAGATAAGAATGCCATAACACCTAATATAGACAATCTTTGCAATGATTCTGTCGATCTTTGCAATGCCGTCTCGGGCCATCCGGTTTGTGCACCTTACCGTGCATCTTTACTGACCGGCAAATATACTACCAGTACCGGTATGGTTATAAATGAAATCAGAATGAATACCAACCATAAAACCTTTGCCCACGTATTGAATGAGAATGGTTACGAGACCGCCTACATAGGAAAATGGCATATGTATGCGGCAGAGCTGGGGCATCATTTTGACCCTAAAAATTCTTTTATCCCCAAGGGGCCGGACCGGCTGGGTTTTGACGGTTACTTCAATGCCTATAATTTTCATCACGAATATTATGGAGAAAGTGCGTATTACCATCTGGATACTCCGGAGAAAATATATTGCAGTAAATATGAACCGGATGAACAGACGGATATTGCCATTGAACAGTTAAAAAGACTGTCCTCCGGCGATAACCCCTTTGCCATGTTTTTATCCCTGGGAACACCTCATGATCCCTGGATACCGGAAAATGTGCCTGCAGAGTATCTGGAAAAATTCAAGGATAAGGAATTTAGCCTGCCGCCTAATTATCTGCCGGAAAATGACCCTCATGCGGATAACTGGGCCGTACTGTCCGAAGAAGAGCGCAGTGAACTCACCGAGTGGATGAGGGTTTACTATGCCATGACAACCAACCTGGATGATAATATAGGACGCCTGATGTCAGCCATCAAGGATATGGGACTTGATAAAAATTCGATAATCATATTTACTTCCGATCATGGAGAATTATTTGGTGCCCATGGACGCCGTGCCAAAAACATTTTCTATGAAGAAGCGGTCAGGGTTCCTTTTTTAGTTAAATGGGACGGACATCTGAAGACAGGAAAGCGTGACTTTGTATTTAATACGGTGGATATTATGCCGACACTTCTGACTATGATGGATCTGGAGATACCAAAAGCAGTGGAAGGAAGTGATTACAGTGCTTGTATTGAGGGCTCCGCTGATACGGATAACGGTGCTCTGATGATGGGAACCGGACCGACAGCCGTGTTTGGAGATGGCAATGAATGGAGAGCCATTCGTACGAAACAGTATACCTATGCAGTATTCAAGGCTGACGGGCAGGAATTGTTATTTGATAATATAAAGGACCCTTATCAGAGGAACAACCTGGTTAACGAAAAGGCTTATGAAGCAGTAAAAGAGGAATTAAAAACTGCCATGTGGGAGAAAATGAGAAAGATAGGAGATAATTTTGAAAACAACTCCTATTACGAACAAAACTGGATTGAGGATAGGATAATTAAACGTACGGCTACAATATAAAGATATAAGTTAAATGAGGATAGGTATTTAATAATTGTGTTAATAGAATACAAAAAGCTCTGCAGCAGCAACCTATGGATTTTTAGTAATCCGTTCGTTGCTGTGCAGAGCTTTTATATTTTACTGCTTTATTTTAATTACTATTTGTTCAACTTCAGATTATAGAAACCGGATGTGATAGTACTGTCTTTGGTGATTTTGATATAATAGGTTCCCTTCGGAACTTTAACGGATCTCAAAGTAATAGGAGAAAAAGAATCTCCTTTTCCTATTATTATACTTTCCCATTATATCTCCTATTTAAGACAAAAACAATCAAAATTTGACATAAATGGAAGAAAATTATTTAACCTATATTTATAATTTTAACTCAACTCGTTACCCGCAATATTTTTATATTTTCCATAAATTAGTAGTGACAATTTAGCGAAAACAAAAAAATATAAAATTTATACAGTGTAACTTTATAGCAAAATTTGACATAAAAGCGTACAAAATGTATAAAAAAATCATAATTAATAATAGATAAATATACAAAATAATTAAACAAAGAAAATAGTGATTTGCAAATATAGTGAAAATGTGATAATATTATGGCATAAAATATATGAAATTTCATTAAAAGCACAGAAGAATGGGGGAATTTAGATGTTTAGGTCGATTAAGGGTAAAATGATTTTTTTAGTAGGGATTTTACTGGTATTTATAGTTGGTATATGTTTCTATTCATTGATGGTGCTGCGTAATGTAAATGAAAAATCAGCAATTATTTCAAATCAGATGTTACCGGGGATAGTTTATACGGAGGATTTGAAAACCATGACTTCAGATTACCGTATCCTTGAGTATGAACACATAATTACTCAGGATAAGGAAATTAAAAAAGAAAAAGAAACCGCCATGTTGGTGCTTAAAAAAAATATTCAGGTTTCTTTGTCTGATTATGAAAAGACAGTGAATACGAATAAAGATGATGAGCTGGTGAATCAGGTGAAACAAAACTGGGATCAGTATTTAACGTTACACGATCAGGTAATTGATTTCAGCCTGAAACTAAAAACAATCGAAGCTATGCAGATTATGAACGGTGATTCCAAAACTGCCTTTGATACGGCATCCGATGCCCTGGTTCAATTGGTGGAGCTGAATAAAGACATGGCGGATGAAGAAAAGAGCGACGGTAACCGTCAATATGACGAAGCGGTAAAATTCAGTTACGGTGCCATGATTATTGGTATCATCTTAAGTATTCTGATTGTAACGGTAATAATCCGTTCTATAATGAAATCCATTCATATATTAAATAAGGAATTAAATCAGTTATCGGATAAAGGCGGTGACTTAACCCAGGAAATCCGGGTTTCTTCCAGAGATGAAATCAATCAGCTGGCAGGAAGTATCAATAAGTTTATTTCGAATATCAAGCTCATCGTTCAATCCGTAAATTTAAATTCAGACAGTACGGATACTATTATAAAACACATAAAATCCAGTATGACAGAGTTAAGCAGCGATATTGAAGGTATTTCTGCCACAACAGAACAAATATCGGCCGGAATGGAAGAGACTGCCGCTTCTTCGGAAGTAATGACTGCAACTGCCCAGCAATTAGTCAAATCAGTCCAGGATATAACGGAAAAATCTTCACAGGGAGCCGTTAAAGTTGGAGAAATCAGCAACAGGGCGGAGGAAGTTAAAAAATATGTTACCGAAGCCCAGAGAGAAACTTATGATATTCTGACCAGTACCAGAGGAAATCTGGAACAATCTATAAAGGATTCTAAGATCGTAGAGGAAATTGTGGTTTTATCCAATGCGATCATGGAGATAACGGAACAGACAAACCTCCTAGCCTTGAATGCGGCCATCGAAGCGGCCAGGGCCGGAGATGCCGGTAAGGGATTTTCAGTAGTGGCGGATGAAATCAGAAAACTGGCGGAAGGTTCTAAAAAAGCAGTGGAAGAGATACAGGGTATAACCAGTAAAGTAACCCAGTCGGTAAACAGCCTGTCGGATAATTCCAATAACCTGCTGACCTTTATGTCAACAAACATTGACAAAGATTATAAGATGTTTCTGGAAGTCGCCGGTAATTATAGTGAGGACGCTTATTTTGTAGATAATCTGGTAACCGATTTTAATATGACTTCTCAGATGTTAAAGACGTCCATTACCCAGATCATGACTACTATTGACGGGGTTGCCGCCGCAGCCGGGGAAGGTTCGGAAGGTACCGCGGATATCGCTCAGAAAGTATCGGGAATCAACAGCATGTCCATGGATGTCTTAAATGAAATTATTAAAGCCCAGGATAATGTGTCCCATCTAAAAGGTGAAATATCCAAATTTAAAGTATAGGATTTAATAACAAAAGCAGCATATTCTATAAAGGGCCATCAATTCTTCTAAAAAACGTTGAAAGATGGTCCTTTTTTTGCCTGTTTTTTAACTTGACTACATTAGTGCAGTGTACTAAAATTGTTGTGATTGTTATTGGTTATCCAATGAAAAGTATAGATTATAAGGTTAAAAGTAAGAAAAGAACATAGAAAGGACGCCGCAGATTAACACTTTTAACCTGTGAAACTTGTTTCAAATTAAATTCTGTGACAGTACCGCAAGACTGTTTGCGATATACAATGGGTATATAAGTTGAAAACCAAATACAGTTTTTCAACATCTTGATTTATACGTGCGCCTAAGTGCACAGATGGGCAATGTTGTCAACTTAAGAAATAAGGAATACTGACATCGTGAAAATTAAATATTTTTGTGAACGTAGCAATTAGGTATTGGTGTATTAGCTAAAAAATGGTACACTAAAGAAAGCC
>JAEZSL010000430.1 GCA_023443925.1 Bacillota bacterium
ATTTGTACTATTATATGAGAATCCTCATATGGAAGAGGAGGGGGCGGTATGGTAAACTTTAATCACCGGGTTAATAAGACGTCTGATTCGCATAATAGGAATTCTGAAAGGAGATTTTTATGAAAACAAAACGACTTTTAAGTCTTTTATTAATTGTAATTATGGCATTTACTGTAACTGCTTGTTCCGGAAAATCTGGAGAAACAAACAGCACGGGTACCGGCGATAAAGCTGGAAGTAACACATCTGCCGGGGGAGGCAGCGAGAAAGTTATTGAGATCCGTTTTACTGAATGGGACGGTGGTGATACACTGGCAGTTTATGAAGAAATTGCAGAGAAATTTAACCAGTCGCAGTCCAAGATCCATGTAACTGTAATGAACATACCGGATGAATATGATACGAAAATCACAACCATGGTTGCCGGAAACGATATACCGGAAGTGTGTATGCTGGATGCCGCAAGTCTGATGTATACTTATGCAGAAGAAGGCATTGTACTTAATATGCAGGACTTTATCAATAAAGATGCAGACTTTGATAAAGACAGTATGTTAGACCAGTTTAAATATATGCTTACCAGTGACTATATGGCAGGCTACGGAATCGGCTCTGAAAATATTACAATGTTTTACAACCCTTCCTTATTCCAAAAATACGGAATTCAGGAACCGCCGGCAAGCTATAAAGATGCCTGGGATTGGGATACTTTTGTAAACGTTGCACAGCAGCTGACCATAGATAAAGAAGGCAGAAATGCCCTTGATCCGGCTTTTGATCCTGAAAACATTGAAACCTACGGCGTTACCATCAGCAAATGGTGGGCAGGATATATGCCATTCCTTTATTCTCAGGGCGGAGATTACTTAAATGCAGACGGAACCGCAATCGGTTATGCCTCAGAACAGGGAACCGATGTGTTACAGAAATTAGCAGATTTAACTTATAAATATCATGTTGCACCGACACCGACAGCCAGTGAAACTATGCCGGGTGCCTCCGAAGCGTTAACCACTAATAAAGTTGCCATGACCTTTGACGGACAGTGGACCAATGCGGCCCTGATGGCAGACGAAGTAAATTATAACGTAGCCGCACTTCCCAAGATGGGTGCCGAGGCTAAAACAACTATGACGTTTGGCGGTATCAGTATCATGAATACGGATAAAGCAGATGCAGCCTGGGAATTTGTAAAATACATACTTTCCACCGGTGCCTGTGAACCTTTATACAAATCCGGTTTATGGCTTCCTACCAATGCAAATGAATATACAGATGAATATATCAAGTCCTTTATTACCGACAAACATCCGAAAAACTACTATGAATCCATCGTAGTTCCTATGATGGACGGCACTGCAGAAAGACCAGTAGTTGCCACTATTAAGAATTTTAACAAAATCAATGATATTATCAGTCCGGCTCTGGATTTACTGTGGTCCGGTGAAATGACAGCTGCGGATGCCATTGCTGCAATTGAGGATCAGGCAAATGCTGAAGTTAAGGGTTACTTAGGAAAATAGATTTTATATTTTTAATAAGTGAATGAACTATGTCAGAAAATGCGAAGAGATTCTCCTCTTCGCATTTTCCATAAAACTTCGGAACTGCATATTCGCAATTACTTAATTCAGATTCAGTTGTCAAAGGTTTCTTTGGGGGGATTTATGAATCGATAAATTTTTGATAGTAAAATATTACGCCCGCATTCATTTGGAACCCAAAATTGATCTTTTGGCACTCGAATCCCAACTCATAAAACAGATGAAAGGAGAATTTTCGGTGATAAATAAAGAAAAAAAACTACTCAATTCGAAAACAAAATCCAATATCGTTGGCTGGGCATTTGCCTTACCGGCAGTTTTAGGCTTTCTGTTTTTGAATCTTATGCCAATGCTGCTCAGCGGCTATTACAGCTTCTGCGATTATAATATTATAAGTAAGCCGGTCTGGTCCGGTTTAAATAACTATATCTCACTTTTTAAGGGGACCGATGCCACCTTCTGGCTGTCGGTAAAAGCAACAATACTCTATACAATTATGGCGGTGCCGGCTAATCTGATTTTCTCATTTGCAATAGCACTTTTATTAAACCGGGATATGGTGGGCCGGGCATTTTTCCGCTCCCTGTTTTATCTGCCCTGTATCCTGCCCGCCGTTGCTTCAAGTTTTGTATGGATTCTCCTTATGAATCCGGATTTCGGACTCTTTAATGTTATACTGGATTTCCTGCATTTGCCTGAAAGCAAGTTCTTCTGGGATAAGAGCAGTGTACTTCCCTCCATTGTATTTATGGGAATCTGGAGTACCGGGTCTACCCAGGTTATTTTTTTAGCGGGTCTTCAAAACATCCCCAGAGTATATTATGAAGCTCTGGAAATTGACGGCGGTAATGCCTGGCACAAATTCTGGAGCGTTACTTTGCCCATGGTATCCTCGACACTGTTTTTTAACCTGGTTATGGGAATCATCGGTGCACTGCAGGTTTTTGGTTCCGCTTATATCATAACGGAGGGCGGTCCCAATAATGCATCCTTGTTCTATGTCTTTAATCTGTGGCGCCAGGCCTTTAAGTATATGGATATGGGCAAAGCTTCGGCGATGGCCTGGATTCTATTCTTTGTGGTATTATTAGCGACCCTGGTTATCTTTAGAACATCAAATAAATGGGTATACAACGAAGGAGGAGATGAGTAATGGTTGTCAGAAAAAACACTGCCTACTACATAAAAAGAACCTTTTTTTATCTCTTGATTGGCGTACTGGCTTTTATCTGTGTGATTCCGCTTTACTGGATGGTACGGTCTGCCTTCATGAAAAATACGGATATCTATGTTATGGATCCGTTTATATTCTGGCCTTCTAAAATGCTTTGGAGCAATTTTGTCAGTGCCTGGAATTCTGCACCCTTTACCAAATATGCAGTAAATACGATCGTTATCGTAGCAGCGAATATTTTTGGTACCTTATTAACTTCCTCCATGGCTGCCTATGCTTTTTCAAGGGTAAAATGGAAAGGCAGAGGTTTCTGCTTTGCCATGATACTGACTACCATGATGCTGCCGGGAGCGGTAACCATTGTACCCCAGTTTTTAATCTGGAGAAACCTTCACATGATAGATACTTATGTACCGTTAATACTTCCTGCGTTTCTTGGAGGAGGGGCCTTTAATATATTCCTGTTAAGGCAGTTCTTTCTGGCTATTCCCAATGATCTGGATGAAGCGGCAGAAATCGACGGTGCGGGTAAACTCAGAATCTTCCTCCAGGTAATTCTTCCTTTGTCGAAATCAGCCATGATAGTAGTTGCTTTATTTACATTTTTGGGTAACTGGAACGACTTTTTCGGACCTATTATTTATCTGAATTCAAAAGAGAAATTCACTTTAGCAGTGGGGCTGCTGCAGTTTCAGGGAGATTATGCCACAAAGTGGAATTTGCTTATGGCGGCTTCTACCATTGTAGTTGCACCCTGTATCCTCATCTACCTTGTTGGTCAAAAGTATCTGATCGAAGGAATTTCGTTGACAGGTATGAAGGCATAATTTAAACTAGGTGTATTGTCTGGGTGGTATAGTTTTACTTTTATGAAATATGCGGTAATTAAAACCTGAAAGCAAGGAAGAAGAATACTTATCGTGCAGACAGCCGTGGCGGAGTAAAAGACTAAACCCGGAGTGGTGAAGATTACTGGGGCCGAATAGAGAAATACGGGGACTTATTATATTAATGGTGTTTTTTATGCAACTTAGTTGTTTGCAAAATAGAAGATGGTGTTTCGGATAGCTTTTCAAATAAGAGAAAAGAGTCCGGGACAGAAGAAAAATAATGGAATGCAAAATAGTGAAATGGAGGGCTGTCTGAATGGATAGAATGAATGAGAAAGAGAAGCTTACCGGTGTGGATAAATACAGTGGGAAACCGGTAACTTTTGATAAAATTGAGATAACGGACGGTTTTTGGAAGGAAAAACAGGAGTTATTTTATAATACAACAATTAAAGCGGTGTATGACCGTTTTGAAGAAACCGGCCGCTTTGAAGCTTTAAAATTCAACTGGAAAGAAGGTATGCCAAATAAACCGCATATCTTCTGGGAATCCGATGTTACCAAGTGGATTGAGGGAGCTGCTTATTTTCTGCAAAAGAAGCCGGATGCGGAATTAGAAGCCCTGGTAGATGAGCTGGTGGACCGTATGGTGAAAACCCAGGACGAAAATGGCTACTTAAATGCTTATTTTACCGTGGTAGAACCGGAAGCCAGGTTTACAAGAAGAACGGATCATGAATTATACTGCGCCGGGCACCTGGTAGAAGGAGCCATTGCCTATGCAAAGGCTACCGGTAAAACGGCAATGCTTCAGGTTGCAATAAAATACATTGATCTTATTGACCGGGTTTTCCGTATCGAACACTCTGCCGGGTTTGACACACCGGGACATGAGGAGATTGAGCTTGCCCTGATAAAACTGTATGATTATACGGGGGAGGAGCGCTATAAATTACTGGCAGAGTATTTTATCGATACCAGGGGCACAAGCAGCAGGGATGAAACCTACAGCTTTACCGACCAGGAACATATGCAGTCCCATCTGCCGGTGCGGGAACAAGTAACGGCAGAAGGTCATTCCGTACGCGCTCTCTATCTTTATAGCGGTATGGCAGATCTGGCTTTAAAGAATCAGGAAGAAGAATTATATGAGATATGTAAAACACTGTTTTCGAATATCGTTAATAAACGCATGTACATAACCGGAGGAATCGGTTCGACCCATCATGGGGAATCCTTTACCTTTGATTATGACCTGCCGGAGTATACTTCTTATAACGAAACCTGTGCTTCCATTGCACTGGCCTTGTTCTGCAGAAGAATGTGGCTCATCGAACCTGACAGCAAATATGCGGATTGCGCGGAACGTGCTTTATATAATACCGTATTAAGCGGAGTATCTCTTTCCGGGGACAGCTTTTTCTATGAAAATCCCCTTTCCGTCAATACAGAACGTAATGCATTTAATAACTCCAGGCCCAGAGGCCTGCAGGAACATCTGCCAATTATGGAGCGGGTAAAAGTATTTGAATGCTCCTGCTGCCCGCCCAATCTGCTGCGTGTCGTAGGCTCTATCGCGGATTATATGTATTCAACGGCAGAAGAGGTGATTTATGCCCACTGCTATATGGATGCAGCCGGCACTGTGTTATTAAAGGGCAAAGAAATCAGATTAGTGCAAAAGACCAACTATCCTTATGAGGGGCAGATTGCGATTACCACAGAAACCGAGGGAGATTATACCCTTGCGTTAAGGATTCCCGCATGGGCTAAAAAGGGTGATTTCACGGTTAACGGTGAGGCGGTATCTCTTACGGTAATAAACGGTTATGCATATTGTAAGCGTTCCTGGAAGGCTGGGGATACGATTGTCCTGAACCTCCCTATGGAAGTTAAAGTGATGGAAGCACATCCTAAGGCAGTGGATTTGTGCGGACGCGCAGCAATTACAAGAGGACCTTTTGTTTACTGTGCCGAAAGCATAGATAATAACTGGGAGCTTCGCGATGTACGAATTTTAAGGAATTCCGGTTATAAGGTGAAACAGGAGACATTATGTAATACGGAGGTTCCGGTAATCCATACAAAGGCCCTGGTGCGGGAAATTCCGGAACAGCTTTATCTGGAAGAAGCAGTTGCCAAAAAGGAAATACCTTTTAAACTGATTCCATATTATACCAGGGCAAACCGCGGAATAACCGAAATGAGTACCTGGTTCTTACTTGAGGATTAAGTCTATGGACGGTGAGAAAAAAGAATATCAGACTGCCCGCATGGTATGGCTGGATTTCTTTAAGGGATTGCTGGTGTTTGTTATGGTACTGGCACATTGTATTCAGTTTTTCGGAGACGAAAAAAAGCTGATACAGGGTGCGGTTTCTGAACTAGCGAATTTAACAACCTTCTCCGGTTTCTTTTTTATCTTTGGTACGACAGGCACCGTAGCATATCTTAAGAAACCGGTGAAACAAGCCTGCTATAAGATTGCCATATCCTTCTGGCGGTATATCTTTGCTTATTATGTTTCCGCTTTTGCTTTTAGTATTTTTGTAGAGGGCAGTTTTTTTCTGCCCCGGACAGTCTGGAATATTATAAGTTTTCGGGAGCTGAAAGGGTATTCCGAGTTTTTGCTGGCATTTGCGGCAATGCAGCTGATTGTACTTGTTTTACTTCCGCTTTGGAACCGGATGAAACAAAGGCATTATGTGCTGCTGGTTCTGATTAGTATCTTAGCGGTCTTATTTCCCTTTAAGCAGAATGAGGAGCCGGTAATCGGATTGTTTGTGGGTTCCGAAAAATTTTATTCTTTTCCGGTTCTGCCGTATCTTATTTATTTTATAGCCGGTATGTGGTACTTTAATTATGCAAAGGATTACTCAAAAAGAGTAAAATGGATGATTGCTGCCGGAATGGTTTTGCTGTCAATGCCCTGCGCTATTTATCTCTTCCATCATCAGGAACTGCCGCAACGATTTCCGCCGGGACTTTTATTTATCTTTGGGGCAGCATTTGTTATCCTGTTGTATACCTGTCTGTGCAGAAAACTGGAACAGTTGTGCGGCAGGTCCGGTATACTGCAGCGAATCTTATTACCGCTGCAGATCATGGGCGAAAACTCCTTATTATTTCTTTTGTTAAGCAATCTGGTTATCTTTGCTTTAAAGGGAAAGGCCTTTTACAAACAGTCCATCGGTTTTGTAATTGTAATATTTATTATTATTTTATACCTGTGTTTCTTCATTGTTAAAATAACGAATAAGAAAACGAATCAAAAGGCCGGACTAAATAGGAAAGCAGTCAATGATCCGCTGATCAGAAGCTTTGGCCAGTGATTCGCCGGATGGAATAATTTTTCCGGAGCAGGATTCATAAGTATGGACTATAGTTTTATAAATAGTTTAAATAAAAAAGAAATCTGAGCTTTATTTCATCAGGTTTCTTTTTTTGCGTAGTGATTCCGCCGAGTTCTTCAGGCAATAAAAAAAGCCCCGAAGGACACTTTCTTATGCAGGCAGTTGAAATATCAATAATTGTTAAAATTTTCTAAAATTCATATTGATTCTAAGAAGGAATTTCGATATGATTATACAGTATAATAATAGATCATAATGAGGAGAGTATCATATGAATTATTCCATTTTTAAAGACACAATTGCGGATATGAACTGGAAAGAAATTGAAGCTAAGGGCAAGGAAAAAATACCGGTCTTGTTTCCGCTGGGTGTTATAGAGGAGCATGGTCCCCATCTGCCCCTGGGAACGGATATCTATTTTAGTTATGCCGTAAGCAGGAAAATAAAAGAAGCATTGAACAATCTAAAAACAGCCTCCTTGATTGCACCTCCGTTTTATTGGGGAATTAATCATTGTACCGGTGCATTCCCCGGAACCTTTTCAGTGAAACCCGAAACCATGAAAAGCATTTTGATTGATATATTTGAAAATCTGCACCGCTTTGGTTTTAACCAGGTGTACTGTGTAAATTATCATGGGGATGCCAGGCATGTGGCAACCATATTGGAAGCCATTAAGGCAGCAAATGAAAAGTACCATATGAGTAACCGGTTGTTAATGGAAACTTATGAGCCACAGTTTTATGGTCTGTCCGGCGAGGAAGATTATATTTTAGTCAATTATGCAGAAATTCCTGCCGAATTATTTGGAGGTGAAGATGAAAGTGAAAAAGGCCTGATGGATATCCACGCAGGTGCTTTTGAAACGGCAGTGATGAACTATTTTTATCCGGAGGCGGTCCAGACAGAGCTGGCTTTAAAGTTAAAATCCAGTTCTTTATCAGATCAGGAGTTAAGCAACTGGCTGTCCGGCGGAGAGATTGTAAGAGATACGGTACCGTTAGGATATGCGGGCAATCCGGCCGGATACGAAAAACTGTCCGCAGGTATTGAGACGGTTTTTAATATATTGTCCGAATACTATGCAAAAAGAATTTTGGAATTACAAGAAGTCGGCGATAAAAAGTAAAGCAGAAAACCACAGAGCAAAAAACATAAAGCAACTCAAGTAGGTCTTGTTAAGGTTTTGCAATATTCTATATATATGTTATAATGGGATATATTAGTTGTTAAGGAATTGACAATGTAGTTATTGAGAGGAATAGGTGTGAAGAAAAAAGAAAAATATCTTCACACTGTATGTGTGACGCCTTTAAGCGGTGTCATACCAGGAAGGTTGAAAGAAAATATAATAATAGAAAGGATGCCATAAGAGGATTCTTTCAACTTTTATTTTATGGCAGGGCAGTATCGTAAGCGGGCTTGCGATTGCAATGGGTATAAAAATGAAACAGAAGATAACGGAGCAAAAGATAATAGAAAAAAAGATAGTGGAACACGAGATAATGGAACATAGGATATTGGAGCAAAAGAGTATGAGGTACACGAGAATGAAACAAAAAGTAATAATCACAGCCCTGCTTTTACTGATTTCTTCCGCTTTTACAGCTTGTGAGAAAGATTCGGCGGTTAGTAAAAATGATACCGCTGCACAGGTAGAAACAGGAGATACCTCAGAAACAGAGGATACGCAGACCGACACAGGTGTGACAGAGGAGACGGCCGAGCCGGAACAGAATACCGCTGATGCAGCTGCTGGAAACGGTAATTCAACAAGTGATGCT
>JAEZSL010000431.1 GCA_023443925.1 Bacillota bacterium
CCGGGGGGGAGAATAATAACATTTAAGAACCAACCTGCATATACGGTAAGGTCTTCATTTATGGCGTGGGTAGAAGTAAAATGACCTCCGGAACTGAACGGACCAAAATACCAGCCGGTAAAGAGATAATCTGTCATTTTTGGTGTAACAGGAAAGTCATCAGGGCTAAGATATTCGCCCGCCGGTACCGTCTTAACTGCATATACAGTATCGTTGTTCATAAAGGTTACGGTATAGTCTTCTGCTTCATCCTCTTCGAATATAGCTCTTACCGTTACCGGATCATCTGACATTGTGAATGTGTTATCTGTGATTGTTATACCACCGCTTATAACCTGCCATTCTACAAAATGATAACCTGGATTCGGTGTGGCGGTCAATGTAATTTCTGTTCCGATGGGGGCTTTTAAGCTGCTGGCGCTTCCCGTTCCGTGACCGTCATTTGTTACCGTAATACTATATGCATAGTCAATAGTAAGGCTTAAAATATCTGATTTATTTGTCGGTGTATGGGTGATTGTAATATCAGAGTCGTCTATCCCCAGTACACTGCCATTACTTAGATTAGTTGTAATACCATTAGCTGCAAAGTCTTCAAAAGCCACATCTTCTGTACTGCTGTCACTCTTATGGAGTGTTACCACAAGACCGCTTAGATCAAGTGCATCACCAACATAATAAGAAGTCTTATTCGGTTCTGTTTTTATTGAAACCGAAGTCACTGTTGTTGGTACTACAACTGTAACCTCATCAATGGGAATAAAACCAATGTTTTCTCCACATTTATAAGCAATACCAGATGTGCCCTCCACAACAGCCCATTCCACTGTCATGCCAGAGGGTGAATAATTGATATCATTTTTAGTTCCGGCATTATACGTTCTGGTTCCGGCTCCCCGATACCAAGCAATAACTGCACCTCCACCGGATCTGGTAAACCCTGGTTTGATCGTGAACGAGGTGTTATATGCATATGATAAAACAGTTCCGCCGGTAACAGTAATAACAGCATTGGAATTGCTGTTATAGATAGCAAAAAGGTCTCTGGATGTAACCAGCCCACCGCTGATTTGTATATCGCCGGAAGAGGAAATAGCCGTCAATCCGCTTTGTACTTTACCGCTTGTCACATTAATATTACTTGATCCGGTAGCATAAATACCAGCACTAGTATCAGAAATAACTGTACCGCCGCTCACCGTAATGGATTCTATACCCGTTCCAACCGACAGTGCATACCCTTTTGTCGCATGAATACGACCACCCTGGCCAACTTCAATACTGCCATTACCTTGAATAAAAAGTAAAGATTCCGTGAAATTTGCATCAGCTGATATATCCGCATCCCATACTAATGTTACACCTTCCGGAACAATGGGTATCAGACTTGAATTAGCTCCGGTAAGTGTACCGGTTACCGTAACCGTTTTACCGTCTGCTGATATTTCTGCTGAAAGAAAACCCGATGTACCTTTATAAGCTTCTATCGTTGCCTTAAGTGCATTTAATTCCGTGGAATTACCATTTCCCGTTGTTGCAGCCTGGCACAGAATTTCCGCACTTGACGGAAACTCTGTTCTGCCGCCTCCATCAACATATCTTACATCCAATTTGATATATTTTCCTTCCATATCAGGGGTAATGGTATAGGTACTGTTTGTTGCTGAAGGAATAATGTTATAAAATGGATCTTCTCTTACTACCCACTGGTAAGTAAAGGGACCAAGTCCATCCGCATCCGCAAGTTCCGAGGTATCCGCTGTCAGTGTCTGTCCCACAACGGGGTTTCCAATGACTTTCAGCGTACCCGTGAATAAATTATTAACAGGGGTGACATATATAGTCACCTGTATCGGATCCGAATAATCTTCGTCATCGTAAGCCTTTAGTTTAAACGCCAGAGTTGAGCCGTTCTTATTCGGTTCCGGAATCCAGGTGAGTTGTCCGTAAGGTAACCGATCATTGGCTTTCAAAGGCTGTCCCTCAGACAACAAAGTCCCTGAGTCAATACTATGAATGATTACACTTGCCGGATTGCCATCCGGATCTGAAAGATTTTGAACTAAATCAGAATAAGAGAATTTTAATGGTGTATCCTCTTTTGCACCTGTAAGTGTCTTAAGAGTCAATGTTGGCGGTTCATTCCCCCCGCTGGCGCTGACTAAAACCGTCAAATTTGGTGCTGCCAGCAGGCTAACCACCAATGTTAAAGATAGAAAAACTGACATAAATTTTCTTATAAATCTTTTTCTTTCCATGAAGTCCTCCTTAAAGCTATTTTTAAAACCAGATTGCTCAGTCCCCGTTATTACAACTTTCTTGCTTCACTTTCCAGGCTGCTTACTTTGCAGTAATTTGAATAAGATAGAAAGTTTTCTTTACAGGATCCTTCTCCTAAATTTTATCAAATTACTTGTTGCAAATTTGTTGCAATAATGGTTATTTTGTCAAAAAAAGGCATGTAAAAACAAGTTTTACAACAACTTATTTTTACATGCTTTTTTATGAGCTTAACATAATGGACTTATAATACCGATTCAGTTTTTCTCCGGGTTTCATGCCCAGATCATTTTTAAGCAGTTTTACATAATCCTGATAATATTCCCTGACTCCATTTTTACCGGCAATCTTATAAATGAGATTCAATGAAAGTTCTCTGATATTTTCATCGTAAGGTTCATATTTTATAATTCTCTCAATGACATTTAAAATGATCAATGGATCCGGCTGAACATCTTTATAATATGTAATGAGTTTCCGGACAGCAATCCGGAAATACCGGTTATAAACGGTTCGGTAGATATTGCACCACTCACTGTCGAATTCTTCAAAAAGCATATCGTTATAATCTAGAAGTACGGATTCATAAAATTTTATATTATCCTCAGTAATAATATACTTCTCATCCGCAATTTGCTCCAGCAAAAAAGCATCTACTACAACCTCTTCCAAAATTTCAAGCCGGTATCCGTTTCTGGTTGACTTCATGGCAATCCGTATACCGTTTTCCCGAAAGGTTTTGTTCAGTCTGCTAACCGTACTCCGCAGATTGATATCTCCCTTGTCTAAATCTTTATTGGGCCAGATTTCATCAATCAGCTTCCACTTGGATACTTCGCTTTCTTTTTTCAGCAGCATAAAACAAAATATCTCCGCTCCTTTTACTGTCATAAACCGGAGGCTTTTTTTAACGTCTCCCATGGATACTGACATCTTACCAAACAGGGTTATCCGTATCGTGTTTCGTGTACTTTCCTTACCGGCGGAGAGCTCTTCTCTCTTCCCTCTGCGCTTTATAATCCGTTTTATGGCTCGATCGACCTGTCCTGTTGTAACCGGCTTTAAGAGATAATCCAAAGCATTCACATCAAAAGCTTCTACGGCATACTGATTATGCCCGGTAATAAAAACTACTTCACAATCCGCGTTGATTTCCTGTATCCTTTCCGCCAGCCTTAGACCGCTTATTACCGGCATTTCAATGTCCAGAAATGCCACATCCGCACTCCTTACCTGCTGACTTTCCAGAGCTTCAACCGGATTTGTAAAACCAAACACCGAAAGCCCTACTTTCCGCAATAGTCTGTCGATATGCTCCACCGCCAGTATTTCATCGTCTATCACAATTGCTACCATCTGTCTCACCGCTCTTCATTTGTCCTAATTCATTCCAGTTCTGTAATAAACCATGATTTATGTATATCTTTGTATATCCTTTATTAAAACAAAACTTAACGTTTTTTTTGTAATTTTACCATCATTTCTTGTCTATTACAATATTTAAATCTAACGTTTACCTTACTTCAACGAA
Source organism: Bacillota bacterium (assembly GCA_023443925.1). The sequence continues at coordinate 3,812 of JAEZSL010000431.1, forward strand.
ATTAATTCTTAAGTTATTTTGTGGCTTCCTGGAATTTTTCTATTGACACTTAGTCAGTACTGAGTATAATAATACTCAGTACTGACTAAATTATGATAGGAGGGAGATAATTTGATTCCACTTTACATTCTTGGACTTCTGATACGGTTTGGTCCCCAGCATGGATACCAGATCAAAAAACTGCTGGAAGAGCAGTTGGAGGATTTTACCCAAATCAAACTGCCAACCGTATATTACCACCTGGTAAAAATGGAGTCGGCTGGACTTCTGACCGCCCATTCCGACAAGCAGGGAGCTCGTCCGGAGAAAACCGTGTATCAGGTAAGCGATAACGGCATGGACCATTTCAAAGAACTGCTTTATCAGACTCTGAAAATTGAGTATCGGCCAACTTTTGATATTGACGGAGCCTTTTACTTTTCCGAATCGTTGGAAAGTGGTGCTCTGACAGAAAGTCTGAGTAAGCACATCGCAAACCTGCAACGAATCCTCACCGGGCTGGATATTCATCAAAGTGAGACCCACGCTCAAATCCCTGAGGAGTACAAATTATTTGCTGATATTATTTTTGAGCATCACATTCTGCACTATAAAGCAGAACTTGCCTGGGCAGAACAATCACTTAACCGCTTAAAGGAGGCTGAAACAAATGGTAAAACTAAGAACCATTGAGACAAATGAGGGTATACAAAATGAAGTCACAGTAGAGATGTTTGATATTTTTGCCCGCAGCATGCGGGATAAGGGCTGGAACGGTGTGGACGGCATGATTGCTTCCGGTATCCGGGGAGGTGATGTGTTGGAAGTCGGACCAGGTCCAGGTTATGTGGGTTTAGAGTTAGCGAAAAAGCTTCATCCGGCCTCTCTCACCGGCTGTGAAATTAGTCCTGCAATGATCCGTTTTGCCGCGAAAAACGCAAACGAATACGGTATTTCAGCCCGGTATATAGAGGGAAATTGCATGGAGATGCCCTTTGAGGACGAAAGCTTTGATACGGTTATCTCCAACGGTTCCCTGCACGAATGGGAAAATCCCATCCGCTCTTTTAACGAGATTTACCGTGTACTTCGGCCCGGGGGACGATACTGCATCACCGATTTAAGGCGGGATGTACATCCTCTGAAAAGGACTCTGGTGTACCTGTCTACCCAACCGAAAGAAATGCGGCCCGGCTTTATCACTTCGCTAAACGCGGCCTATACCGCCTCTGAAATTACAGAGTTGCTGCGCCATTCAAATCTGTGTGGTGCAAAGGTCACTGATGACTTTTTCGGTCTTTGTATCGCCGGGGAGAAATAATTCCTTTTCCCAAATCTCTTAAATAAGGCCTATCTTACTTTGAGGTAAGATAGGCCTTATTTATGCAGCAAATTTCGTCTTCCATGCCACTTAATCGACATGTTTTCGGAAATCTCTTATATCACTTAACTTGTAATTCTTTTTATTTTCATTCTTCTTACGGTTGGTTTGTTTTACTTTTGCTCTTGGGTAATATTTATCGCACTTCTGACAATAACGTTCATGACAGGCTTCCCTGCCTTTTTTACATTGACCCAGGGCAATATAGTGTATACATACTGCCTCTTTATATATAGCCATACTATTTTCCTTTCTTTGTTGTGCTACCGGGAACAGCAGAACTTATCTATCAAAAAAGAGCCAATTAACATGCGGTAATCAATACCGTACATAATCGGCTCCAGGTGTCTGTTTTCTTGGATAACTGCCGATAGCATTTAGAACATGCTACCGTTTATAAATCTATACCTTAATTTCGGAATCCACTGCATGAAATCAGAATATGGTTATAACCATAGCACATTTTATTATTCAGTTTATTTTGTTTTTGTAAGCTGTCTTTTAAAAGTATTCCTTTTGTTAATTGTGTTGAATTCATAGCAATGTCTCCTTTCTTTAATATTTTAAATGCATTTTGCCAATTGACTATAACACAAATTTTGTAAATTGTAAAGTTGAATTTTAAATTACCACATCTATGATTCGGGTGTCAAAAGGTCTCTCTACATGTATTTTATGAATACAGTGTATATATATTCAATTTTGCGTCGCCCGGCCGAGGACACTGCTTATATTTTGTCAAGACTCTGGCCAAAAATCAAGCCAGCCGGCTTGATTTTTGAGACGTTAGAGGCTTGTAAAAAATATAGTGTTCGAGGGAAAGGCAGCTAAATTGAATATATATACGC
>JAEZSL010000004.1 GCA_023443925.1 Bacillota bacterium
GTAAAATAAAACAGCACCTTATTATTATCAAAGGTATACTCGGAATCAATTAATTTCATTTCCAGACCGTGTTTACGAATCTTTTCAAGGCATATATTAAATGCTTCTTTTTCTTTAACCTTATTCCTGCTTTCTATTTCGTCATCCTCCGGGGTTGCCGTCCTTATTACAGGCTTTAAAGGCTGTATAATCCGTTCTTCCGCTACATCCCTGGGTCCGATAACCACTCGTCCGTATTCCACTCCCCTGGCGGTTTCTACGATGACGTTATCGCCCTGATTTATCTCATATCCGGCAGGATCAAAGAAATAAATCTTTCCTGCGCTCCGGAATCTGACTCCTATAACATTAACCATTGCCGTTCTCCTTTATTGTAAATAACATTAATTCGATTGCTATATCAAAATTAACATTAGCATTCAATCGTATTTTAGCTTTTTCTATGGCTGCTATGATTTTCTCAAGTCCTTCATAACTTCTGATAATCGCTTGTCTGGATATATCCAGATACTCATTTTTATATGTCAACCGATTTAAATCATTGGTAACCTTGTACATTAAAATGTCCCGGTACCATATGGTCATTAAATCCAGATAATCGTTTATTCTGTCTTTTTTCTCTGAAATCCTTTTCAAACCGTCAATAATTTCATAAATTTCCATTTCATCGAGATACTTAAGAAGGTGAAGAACGTCCTCCTTCAGCCCGATAAATTCATCCGAAGAAGCGTATTTTACTGCTTTTCCTACATTGCCCTGGGCAAATACCGCGCTTAATTCGGCCTGATAATCCGGCACCTTATATTCTGACATGAGAAACTGTCTGATTAAATCCTGATCCACCGCTTTTAATTTTAGTGTAATACATCTGGACAGAATCGTAGGCAGCAATGCACTTAAATTATTGGTTAACAAAATCAGCACTGCATATACCGGCGGCTCCTCAATGGTTTTTAACAGGGCATTCTGGGCAGCTTCCGTCAGCTTTTCGGCCTCATCAATAATATATATCTTATAAGGGCTGCTGTAAGGCTTAACCTGAATGTCATTGTTAATCTTTATTCTGACATCATCAACACCAATACTGGCTTTTTCATGGGTAACTCTAATAATATCCGGATGGTTATTGGATACTGCCTGCATACAGGATCTGCATTTACCGCAGGCATCCGCCGTACCTTTTTTTTCTTCGCACTGCAGACTCATGGCAAAGGCATCGGCCAGCAGATTTTTACCGGCTCCGTCTTCTCCGGATAAAATGTACGCATGGGATACTTTGCCGGATGTAATAGCCTCTCTTAAATGCTGTATGATTTGTTCATGCCCTATAATATGCTTAAAATCTAACATCTGCAGAACCTCACTTTCATTAAGCAATAAGATCTAACAGGATCCCTCTTATTTCATCTATTTTCATTAATATCGCTATATTATCCTTCTCCTCCTTTATCAATTCCATGGCAAGTTCATCCAGGTTCTGGTCTATGAGTTTAATCATGCCGTATACACGGTGCCTTCCTCTGCGGTCCAGGAAATTCTCTCTTGAAAACTTATGAGACCGGTTCACGATTTCATTCATGAAGTTCTTAATGAGCTGACGGTACCTCTTCATGTCACGGACATCCATATGCTTGGACAAACGCTTCCCCTGCATTGTAATATCCTCCATCATGAGGTTAAGTCTTGATTGTAATTCCTGTTCCTGTATATTGCTGATCAGGGTAAATTTAAAAGACCCGTCTGCTTCCGGAATGGGTGCTTTTTGTTCAACTTGATTCACAATTGGTAACTGGTTTACCTTAATATCCATAAGAATCACTGCCTCACTTTGTATCACACGGAGCTTTATCCTGACGCCGCAAGATATAAAACCCACGAATTTATGCTGCTGCAATTAAGAATAAACCTGCAGCTTTTATTACGTTTTCATTATAACATAGTTTAAATTTAAAAAATAGAAAAATTTTATACCAGTACTTTATCTATTGTACCGAACTGTTTAGATCTTGTATTATTTCATTCAGACAGACTGCGATATCCTTATTTTCATAACGCTTGTCAATTTTTAACCTGGAAAGGTTCTCCTCGGAGAAATCCTCTTCATCGGCCAGATATCTGCGGCACATTTCCTTATATTTGGGATTTTCCTGGCTCCGCTCCCTATGTAAGGCCCGCTCCAGCCGAAGCCCGTCTTCCACCTCGATATAGATAGGCACCACTGCTTTTTCACCGTAATAATTCCGTATCTGTTCATAGGCTTCCAGTGTTCCGATCATAACATAGTTCGAGCTGGTTAAATTGATCTGTCCGTCATCGGCAGTAAAATAATACCATATCCCATGGATGGTATGATAGGCACGGTGCTCAATAATTTTTCCGCTTTCCTTTAAGTTTGTCAGGGTTTCTTCCTTAACAAAATAATATTCCACGCCTTCCGTTTCACCATCTCGGATGGGTCTGGTCGTATAACCTACGACGGATTTTAATTTAAGTTCTGGATTTTCTTTTAATTTTTTGAATATTGTGTCTTTACCTGTAGCACTTTTCCCCATAACGACAAATAATCTGGACATACTTAAGAATCCCTTTCCCTTTATACATTTATGACTACTTTTATTACCATTACAATTCATATTATCATATCGGTTTGGCGCTACCGTCTGCCACCACTTTTATATACTTACCGTCCATATCCTCAAGCCCTTGCAAAGACAGGCCTTTATCTAAGTATCCGGCTAACCGCGATAACAGTTCACCGCTTATCTTCTCACCCGGTACCAGCAGAGGAATCCCCGGCGGATAGAGGTAAATATATTCTGCCGCAATCCTTTCCTCACTATCTGTTAGTAGAATTACTTCTTTGGGTTTATTGTAAGCCTCATGACAGTATAAAACTCTTTCCGGTGGATTCTGTGTAAAGTCTGCCTCATATCCTGTACCGCCATTATCATATACAGAGGTTCCTTTTACCCCTTTTGTTTCACCTTTTGGTGTAAACTGCCTTGTACTTTGCATTAATTCTTTATCCAGCTCAAGAAGAGCCTTTTCCAATCTGTCAAAGCCTTCCTTTGTATCGGCAATACTGGTCATTCCCAGAACATAATCCCCGGCCGTCATCTCCATCTGTATATGATACCTATTCAGCAGCTGATCGTACAGATATTTCCCGGTTACCTCAGTTCCTTTAGCCGATACGGTTATTTTAGAAGGATCAAAATCATACCCTCCGAACTTTCTAACCTCCCCGGGGGTCAGGGGCTTCAAGCATTTTAGACCTTCCAGCCGATTATAAAAGGTATTAAGCTGTTTATAAAAAACTTCAAATAGTTCTTCCTTCTTTTGCTCCAGCAGCGTAATGCACTGTTCCATACCAGCCATTAAAATATAGGACGGGCTGCTGCTCTGGTATATAGCCAGATATCTTTTTATCTCTTCATATTCAACCAGACTGCCGTTGACATGGATTAAAGCTGTCTGGGTAAAAGCCGGAAGGGTCTTATGAATGCTATGAATGACGATATCCGCACCAAGACTCACCGAACCGGCAGGGAACCCTTTGTGAAAGCCCAAATGGGCCCCATGGGCTTCGTCCACCAGCAGCGGTACTCCATGCCGGTGAGCGGCCCGGGCTATCCCTCTTATATCGGAGATGATTCCCTCATAAGTGGGTGAAGTAATCACCACCAGCTTAATGTCCGGATATTTTATAAGCATTTCCTCAACGGTTTGCGGTGTTATTCCGCCGTTAATCCCATACCCGGGCAAAATCTCCGGATAAATATAGACCGGTTTAAGTTCCTGCAGATAAATGGCATTGTATACCGACTTATGGGAATTCCTCGCCACTAAAATCCGGTCGCCTTTGCTTGTGCAGGCTGCGATTCCCGTTAGAATACCGGCTGTACTGCCTCCGGTTAAATAGCTGGTATGCTCCGAGCCATACAGCGCAGCGGCTCGTTCCATTCCTTCTAACAGAATTCCCTGGGCATGATGGAGATTATCAAAACCTTCAATTTCCGTTATATCAATGGTATAGGGATCTGCCATATGAAGAAGTCCGGAATTTCTTTTATGGCCCGGCATATGCATGGGATAATAATCACTGCTGCCATACTCTAATAACCTGTCATATAAATTCATAATCCAGCTCTCTTCCTTTTTATATTATTCGGCTCTTTTTTAGGTTTTATTAACCGCTTTACCCGTTTCGAAGCCTGTATGGTAATTTTATCGTATTGTTTCTTTGTTTGTGGTTTCTATGTTACTTGGTTATTGTTTCTTTATTGCTTTGTTTATGGTTTTGTTTATGTCTTTGTTAATTGCTTTGTTAATGGATTTGTTTATCCCTTTGTTTATGGCTTTGTTTATGGCTTTGTTAATTGCCTTATAAAGATTTATTATATTTTACTCAATGCGCTGCGTTAATTCAATCTTTTTATAAAGGGAATTCGAATTTAGGTAAAAATGACAGTCAATTATACTTTCTATTCTTCAAAGCTGTAAATCACAAAATTGTAACTATTTTCTTTTTTTAAAGAATAGTTTATACTATTAATTAATAAAACTTATCAATAACAAATATCAAAACGAGGTGTTCTTATGAAGGTATTATTAATTAACGGGAGTCCGAAAGTACACGGATGTACTTATACCGCGCTGGAAGAAATAACAAAAGAATTAAAGAAAGAAAATATTGAAACGGAAATTTTACATATCGGCAGCAAACCCATCCGGGGCTGCATGGCCTGCGGCGGCTGCTATAATGATTCCGGTAAATGTATTTTTAACGATGATATTGTCAATGCCGCACTGGATAAGGCAGCGGAAGCTGACGGGTTTATTTTCGGCTCTCCGGTACATTATGCCGGTCCTTCCGGCCATATCACTTCCTTTCTGGACCGCTTCTTCTATGCCGGTGACGGCTATCAGTATAAACCCGGCGCTGTTATTGTAAGCTGCCGCAGAGGCGGTTCCACCGCCGCTTTTGACCAATTAAACAAGTACCTGACTATTTCGGGTATGCCGGTAGTGTCTTCCCAGTACTGGAATATGGTACACGGCAATACACCGGATGAAGTAAGACAGGATCTGGAAGGAATGCAGACTATGCGGACACTGGGCAAGAATATGGCCTGGCTCTTAAAATCCATACAGGCCGGTAAAGAAGCCGGAATTGCTTTGCCGGAACGCGAAGAGAGAATTGCCACGAATTTTATACGATAGTCACAGACCCATTCAGATAAACCAAACCGCACACTGGTAATAATTTCTTAATAAAGCTAAAAGCCTGCACTTAAAATCCGTATTAGGATTCAGATGCAGGCTTTAATTCTTAACAATCAGCTGAAATACAAAATCTTGTCCTTTCCAAAACGTCTTTCGATTTCATCACGAAGCCACGCTTCTCCCTCCGCCCGGAACTCCGGCCGGTAACAATATTTTCCCATTCCCCTTCCGGTCATCTGTACGCTGTCATATAATTCAATGGCTTCAGGAAAGGCTTCGTTATTAATCTTTCTGTGGACGATGCTGTAGGTCATAAATATAATTTCTATAAACATCTGTTTTTTCATTTTCTCCGAAAGGCCTTCCTGCAATTGATCCAGCAATTCCGTATACAGGACTTTCCAGTCCTCCACCATGATTACGGGTGCAATCAGCATGCCGACTTTATAATCCGCTTCCGCCATTTTATTTATCGCTTCAATCCGGTGTTTTAAGGAAGCGGTTCCAACTTCGGCGCTGCTGATAATATACTGGGGATTCACCGACATCCGGAAGATAACGCGTCCCTCATGAGACAGATTTAACAGAGGTTCTACCATGTTAAATTTAGTCGGAAAAGTTAGTTTTCCTTTTTTACTCTTTAAAAAATTTTCAATAGTCCAGGGCAGGTTGCCGGTAATGGTATTTTCCAAGACCAGATCACTGTTGCTGCCGATTTCAAAAGTCAGTTCTTTCTCACTTTTCTCCGCCGTGCGGATCAGCCGGTCCAACATCTTTTCACGGTTTACAAAAAGCCGGAGATAGGAACATTTGTTGTAATTACAGACCAGATAACAGTACAGACACATGGCCGTACAGCCGGAGGAGGTATAAGGCACCAGATAATCCGAAACCTTTTGATTCTCGGTGTATTTATGGGTTTTACGAACACCGATTATCAGAAGCTGCTTCATATTTGCAAATTCCTTATTTTCCTTCTTCCTTAATTCCTCAATATTATTATGACTTTCAATGGGCCGCCATTCGATATCCCCAAACTGTTCTTTCAATTGTTTTCCAAGGGCATAATCCAGTATTTCTGGTTCAAAATACACTTTATCCGGACGCATATTACTACCTCAACTTTTCAATAAACATCACAATAAGTAATTTAATATCATGCATTACATAACCTGGAACGAGTGTTTCCATTATTACTATTATGAATAAAATTCTTAATTTTATGATGTTTCAAGAAAGTTTTTTATTTTATTATGCCGCAGAAACTATTTATTAATTAATCTTAGAAAGGTCTTTTATTTCAGGATTTTCAGAAAAAAATTCAGAAAAGGGTTTAACATTATGATGTTCCGGGAAAATTATCAATTTATACGTACATAAAGTTTAATCGTTAAATAATAAATACTAACCAGGAATTATGGCAATCCCTTTTTGTTGCCCACCCTTAATAAAAATTCTCACCATATGCTATGAACCAAAAACCGGAGCGAGACTAGTTTTCACTACAAACCACCGTTCATAGAACAATGATAATAAGCGAAGCCTATTCACACTCCGGTTTTAGATAATTTTAGGCACTGTCTGGCTCTTTACTTCATGTATCCGCCCTTCATAGGAGATACCGCATGCTTTGCAAAAATATTCAGGACTCCGGATTTATATTTTTCTTCCTTCGGCTTCCATTCTTTCTTCCGTTCTGCCAGAACTTTGTCTACCTCCTCCAAAGTACGGCGTTGTCCGTCTATGCCCACAATCTGCAGAATCCGGTTTTCTATATCAATTTCAATTAAATCATTTTCCAAAACCAGTCCGATGGGGCCGCCTTCCGCCGCTTCCGGACTTACATGGCCGATGGCCGGACCTTTAGAGGCACCGGAAAAACGTCCGTCGGTGATTAAAGCTATGGTTTTTCCAAGCTCCGGATCTGAAGAAATCGCTTCGGTAGTATAAAACATTTCCGGCATACCGCTGCCCTTTGGCCCTTCATAGCAGATAAGGACCGCATCCCCCGGCTTAATCTGACGGCCTAAAATCGCCGCTATGGCATCTTCTTCGCTTTCAAAGGGCCTGGCTCTTAAAACCGCCTTATGCATCTCCTTTGGTACCGCCGAATGTTTTACCACAGCCCCTTCCGGAGCCAGATTGCCTTTTAGGATAGCTACGGTACCGTCTCTTCCGATGGGCTTGTCAAAGGGCCTGATAATGTCTTCTTTCCTGCGGCCGACTTTCTCAAGATAAGAGTAGCATTTGTCATAATATCCGTTATGCTTTAGTTCCTCCAGATTTTCACCCAGGGATTTACCGGTTACCGTCATGACGTCCAGATGCAGCTTATGCTTAATCTCTTCCATAATTGCAGGAACACCGCCGGCATAGTAAAAATACTGGGCAGGCCATTTGCCCGCAGGGCGGATATCCAGCAGATAATGGGCTCCACGGTGAAGGCGGTCGAAGCTTTCACTATCTAACTCCAGACCGAATTCCCTGGCAATGGAGGGCATATGCAAAAGGCAGTTGGTGGAACCGGAGATTGCGGCATGAACCATTACCGCATTCTCAAAAGATTCCATAGTAACCATATCTCTGGGTTTTAATCCCAGCTTCGCTAATTTGACGGCCTGTCTTCCGGCTTCTTTCGCATAGGTGTTCAGATCTTCGCACATGGCAGGCATTAAAGCACTTCCCGGAAGCATAAGCCCTAACGCTTCCGCCATAATCTGCATGCTGGAGGCCGTTCCCATAAAGGAACAGGCCCCGCAGGAGGGACAGGCATGGTGTTTATAATAAGTCAGCTGTTCTTCTGTTATTTCTCCGCGCTGATACATGGCGCTGTAGGCACCGATCTGTTCCAGGGTAAGTAACTCCGGGCCGGCATCCATAACACCGCCGGTAATCATAATGGAAGGAATATTCACTCTGCCGATTCCCATTAAATGAGCCGGAACTCCCTTATCACAGCTTGCCACAAATACACCGCCGTCAAAGGGTGTGGCCCCTGCATGAATTTCAATCATATTGGCGATGGTATCCCTGGAAACCAGAGAATAATTAATACCGTCATGGCCCTGGGCCATACCGTCACAGATATCCGTGGTAAAAAATCTGGCAGGTTTTGCACCCATCTCGTTTACTCCCCTGGCGGCATTGTCTACAAATTGAAGTAGATGGGCACTTCCGGGATGACTGTCACCGAAAGTGCTTTCGATAATAATCTGAGGTTTTGACAGATCTTCCACGCTCCAGCCCATGCCCCTGCGCAGAGGGTCCAGTTCCGGTGCTATTTTTCTTAATCTCTGGCTGGTGAGCTCTTCATTCTTAATCATAATACGTTTCCTCCCGTTACTGTATATATAAATCTTGCTGTTAGAGCCTTTATTAATTTTTTTCTTTCCTTTATTATAGCAGACTGAAAAGGGAAAACAAAAGCTTTTATCTAAAAAATGTAACAAAAGTTCTTGCGTCTTTTTGTACTAATTTACTATTTGGAAACCAGAAAATCTGCCAGGGAATAAAACAGTAAAACTAAATTTTTAATGCTAAATACACTTTTGCAGTGTTTTGTTCGAAAGCGCTTTATAAATCATATACCAAATTCCGCCAGACCTTTATTGATGTTTAAGTACGCCCGTGATATAGTAATTTTAAACTACATTTTATCATTAAAATAATAAGGGGGGACGGCTTTGGTAAAACAGGAAATTCTAATAATTGATGACGATAAGGATCTGGCCATGATTACCAGAGATATGCTGGAAGATTACGGGCACCGGGTATTTATTGCAGCCTCTGCAAAGGAGGCTTACAGGCTCTTGGAGTCACAAGCCGTAAAGCTGATCCTGTTAGATATAAACCTGCCGGACGAAACCGGCTTTGAACTGTTAAAACAAATTCGGAGAAGTTCCACCGTACCCATCCTTTTTATCAGCGCCAGAACCAGTGAAAAGGACCGGATAACCGGTCTGGATTTAGGTGGGGATGACTATCTCCCCAAGCCCTATTCCCTCCAGGAATTATTATCTCGTATCAATGCTTGTCTCCGCAGGACCTACGGATTTTCCAACTGGAACAGACCTTTTTGTTATGGGGATATCGAAGCCGATCTAACGGTCAGAAAAATTAAGAAAAAGGGGAAACTCATTCCCTTATCCTTAAAGGAATATGATCTTTTCGCCTATCTGATCCAGCATAAGAATCAGGTACTAAAAAAAGAAAAGCTCCTTGCCGAAGTCTGGGGTGCCTTTTCTGAAGTAGAGCAAGCCACTGTGGCCGTACATATCAGATGGCTCAGGGAAAAATTAGAGGATGACCCGGCGAAACCCCGATTTATAAAAACCGTCTGGGGCGTTGGTTATATTTTAGAAACCGGAGATTTAGAACATGAAAAATAATATTATTAAAATCTGTATTCTGTTTCTATTGGGATTAACTGTGATTACACTACTATTTTGCATAAAAATCTTTAACTCCGGTATCTCCTCTGACCGCAGGGCGGACGTTGTGGCACTAAATGAAATCCGATACCTGATAGCAGAGACAAAAGAAATCTCTCCGGAAAAGGATACCACTGTCAGGTTAGACAATTCCATCACTGAACTGCAGTCCAGGCTGTTAAAGGACGTGAAAAAGACAAGTGCCCGGGCCAGGCTTTATCCCATTCTTGCCGGTTACCTGCTATGTGTCGCTTTTATTCTGCTTATTTTTATATATTTATATTATACCGTAATCCGGCCTTTTGAGAAATTAAACCATTTTGCTTACGAAGTGGCACGGGGCAATTTGGATTCGCCTCTTTATTATGAACGTAAAAACCTCTTCGGAGCCTTTACCTGGGCCTTTGACAATATGCGCAGAGAAGTGAAAAAGGCAAGAGCCTGCGAAAAAGAGGCAATCGAAAACAATAAAACGGTTATTGCAACCATTTCCCATGATATCAAAACCCCCATCGCTTCAATCCGTGCCTATGCGGAGGGACTGGCAGCTAACATGGACTCCAATACAGAGAGGCGGAACCGCTATATCTCTGTAATTATAAAGAAATGTGATGAAGTCAGCGGCCTGACCAATGATCTGTTCTTACACTCCCTCTCCGATCTGGATAAATTGAAAATGAATCCCGTCCGGTGCCAAACAAGGGAGTTAATACCGGATATTCTAGGTTCCATACAAGAGGAAAGTACCAAATTAAGTATTAAGGGTGATTTACCTTCTACGAATATATTCGTAGATCCAAGACGTCTTAATCAGGTATTTGAAAACCTCATAAACAATTCTGCAAAATACAGCCCGGATACCGGTATTGACATATTCTTTGAAACGGATAATACGGATCTGACCATACATATCCGGGATTACGGAATGGGAATGGAGGAGGAAGACCTGCCCTTTGCCTTTGATAAATTCTACCGCGGAAAAAACGCCTGGGGCAGACCCGGTTCCGGTCTGGGACTTTACATTGTAAAATATATAATGGAACAGATGAACGGCAGTGTCGGATTAGTAAATCACAATAACGGTCTGGAAGTTATTCTTAAACTGCCCTCTCAAACCAATCAAATTAATTAATCTCTTAAAGACTTCTTAATAAATAAACTGCTACCATTATGAATGTATCCACCTAAGCGAATGCATTTTTTAGTAAATGTTTATTTTTTTGCCATATGTTATGCCGCTGTAAGCGGCGGAATGAGAGGTTAGTTTGAAAAAACAAAGCAGTTTTTTCAACATCCTGATTTGTACGTGCGCCTGTGCGCACAGATGGGAGTTAATATGAAAACCACCGTACTAAAAGCAACCGGCCTATGCAAAAGTTTTGCGAACAACGGCTTACAGAATCATGTGTTAAACCACATTGACCTGGAGATATATGAAGGGGAATTTACCGTAATCATGGGCAGCTCCGGTTCCGGAAAATCCACTCTGCTGTATTCCTTAAGCGCCATGGATACGGTTACGTCGGGCCAGGTTATTTTTAAGAATATGAATATTACCAAACTAAAGGAAACTCCCCTTGCAATTTTAAGAAGAAAGGATTTCGGCTTCGTTTTTCAGCAAATGCACCTGGTATCCAACCTTTCCATCTTTGAAAATGTCGCTGTCTCCGGTTATCTTGCCAAAGACAGAGGGGTTAGGGAGGTTAACCGCCAGACAGAAGATATATTAAAATCATTGGGTATTGAAGAGATAAAGAAAAAACTTCCTTCCCAGGTTTCCGGAGGGGAACAACAGCGTGCCTGCATTGCCCGGGCGTTAATCAATAACCCTGCTCTGCTGTTTGCAGATGAGCCCACCGGTTCTCTTAACCGGAAAAGCGGGGCAGAGGTTCTTGACCTGCTGACGAAATTTAACGAAATGGGCCAGACCATTCTTATGGTTACCCATGATGTGAAAGCTGCTGCAAGAGCCCGCCGGATTTTGTATTTAGAAGACGGTAAAATCGTAGGGGATATGGATTTAAAACCCTTTAGCAGGGATGGTTACGCTGCCTCGGAAAAGCAGGTGGTGGCCTGGCTTACAGCAAGGGGGTGGTAATATGGCCGTACTGTCCGTTATCAAATCTAATTTAAAAGCCAGAAAAGGTAATTTCATCAGCCTTTTTATCCTGGTATTTATTATTGCTTTATCTCTTTCAACCATAATCAGTGTCAATGACGGGTCAGCCGGGCGGTTAAAGGAAGCCTGCGACGCTTCGGATATAGGTGATATGACCAGCTTTATACAGGAGAAAAACTTTACACAAGATATGCTTTCGGGCCTTAAAGCTTCACCGGAAGTCTCCCGGGTCAAAGCCATATCCAGTGTTACCAGTTCAAAATTCACCATAAACGGGGCGGATTCCAGCAGTTCTGTTTTTATGATGCCTTATGAACCAGGCAAGAACAGCTATGAGATATTTGACGGGGATAAGCTTAAATTTTTAAAAGATAACCAGGTAAAACCAGATAAAGGAAAGATCTATGTTCCGGTCTGCTTTAAGAATATGTATCAATGCAGGATAGGTGATACGGTCATTATAAATACAAAAAACGGACCGGTCACTTACCGGATTCAGAGTTTTATCGAAGAACCCTTTGTGGGCTCCAGTTCCATTGGTTTTAAAATGCTTTTTATGAACGATGAGGACTTTAACACACTTTATTCAAAACAAGACGGAAAGACCCTTGCTTCCTTTACCATATTAAGTATTTATCTAAAAGACGAGTATAACAACAAGGTAAGCGAAGTAAAAAAAGCCTTGAATGAACGAACCGGTTTTGTAAATGCCGGAATGTTTACTTTAAGTAAACTCCAAGCCAACAATTATACTCTCCTTTATGCTTCCATACTGGGCGGGATTCTTTGGGCCTTTGCAGCCCTGCTTTTTGTCATCATTCTCATTATTATAGGTCACAGTGTAAGGGCCGGCATCGAAATGGATTATGTATCCCTTGGCATTTTAAAATCCCAGGGATTTACCTCCTCCCAAATAAGACTCTCTCTTTTAGCCGGATATCTGGCCGGTGCTTTTTTAGGCGGGGTCACCGGTATCCTTATCAGCAGTTTTACTATAAACTTAGTAAATTCTCTGTTTATGCCCATTACAGGAATTTTAACCGGCGGACGTATCAATTTGTTAAAATGTATAACTGTGTTAGGGGTTCTGCTTTTGTTTATCGCTTTGTATACGTTTTCAAAGACACGTAAAGTAACCCGAATCTCCCCCGTACAGGCAATTTCCCTGGGGCATGACCCGGTGTATTTTACCGCCAGGATGGATTTTTCAATTACTGGTAATTCACCTCTTCCTTTGAGTGTAAAAATGGTTTTAAAACAGCTTTCCGGAAACGGACGGCGCTATCTCAGCTGTATCATTATTATGGCCATACTTGTATTTTTTACGATTTCGGTAACTTCTCTGCAGCAGATGACCAACATGGATAATATGGATGCCTTATCCGGTACCATCAGCAGTGATATCGGCATCCGGTACAAAACAGAAGACCAGCCGCCGGTGCTTTCAGCTATTAAGAGCGATATTCAGGAAAAAAGCCCGGTAACCGCTGCGGTACAGTCAGCCAATATGTATATTACGGCGGATGGTCTGGAATTCCTGGGCCGGATTACCGATCGGGCAGAAAATATGGTTTGGCCTTTAAAAGGCAGGCTTCCCAGATATGACAATGAAATCCTGATTACCGGTATAACGGGAAAAGAACTCGGCAAAGGAATCGGGGATACGGTAACCCTGGAATATGGGAGCGGTAAAGCGGATTTTATGATTGTTGGCATCAATCAGAACGTATCCGATGTAGGCAGAAATATTTCCCTCTTAATAACCGGTATGCAGCGGCTAAAACCGGATTTTAAGATTAAAAGTGTGGATTACCGCATCACTGACCGGGAGAAAAGCGAGGAAATCGTTTTGTATTTAAAGAAGAAATATGAAGCTTATAATGACCAGCTGGAATTTACCAATGAATATAAGGAAATGAAAAATAATCTGAGCACCATAATAATTGCCATTGATTCCATTACTGCAATTACTTATGTTCTGGCGCTTTTATTTGCAGCAATTGTATCCCTGCTGCTGTGCCAGAAAATATTTGTTCGGGAACGACCTGATATGGGTATCTTAAAATCCATCGGTTTTACCACAAAGGGTCTCAGACAGCAGTTTACCCTCCGGTTTCTGGCGGTAGTACTGGCAGGCAGCCTGTTTGGTACGGTGATTAATTTCTTCTGCAACAATACCTTAATGAGTCTGCTCCTTGGCGGAATCGGTCTTACACATTTTGTAACGGATTATACCTTTTATAATATTGCCATACCCGTTTTGTGCATCAGTATCTTAAGCGGTCTGTTTTCCTGGCTGGTTTCCAGGCAGATAAAGCGGGTGACACCAAAAAACCTGATTAAAGAATAAAAATCAGATTGGCCATGATAAAATAAATGAGATGCCTTTGATAAAATAATTAATAGAAACCGATCCTTTTGTCCATTCTAATAGGAAAACCCATTCTATATTATCAGGAGCATTTCAAATGGATAAACCGTATTTTAACCGTGAATTATCATGGCTGGCATTTAATAAACGGGTATTGGAGGAATCTGCCGACAGCCGTATTCCCTTGTTGGAAAGACTGAAATTTCTGGCTATCTTTGCCTCCAACCTGGATGAATTTTATATGGTACGGGTCGGAAGCCTTTACTGCCAATCCTTAACCAATAATGCCAAAACCGACAGCAAGACAAATATGACACCGCTTGAACAAATCCATGCCATTAATGAAGTGGTTAAAGGCCTGTATCATTTTAGAGATACGTCCTATGCAGATATTATGGAAGGGCTCATGTCACAGGGTTTTAACCACATAAAGGTCAGTGACCTTGATAAAAACAGCAGAAAAGAAGTTAAGAATTATTTTAAAAGACACATCTTTCCCCAGTTATCTCCCCAGATTATAGATGCCAAACATCCTTTTCCCCATATAGAAAATAAAGCTCTGTACGTGGCACTTCATCTAAGCTCGGAGAAAGGTGATAAGTTTGGTGTCATACCCATTCCTTCTCAATTAAAAAGACTGTACCTGCTGCCCGATGAAAGGAGTTTTCTTCTGGCTGAGGATATTATACTGCTTTACTCCCACCTTATTTTTGAATCCTATAAAGTCCAGAATAAGGCCGTTATAAGAGTAACCCGGAATACCGATATCGACATAACGGATGATCTCTATGATGAGAATACGGATTACCGGGTTTTTATGCATGATATGCTAAAAAGCCGGGGGAAACTGCATCCGGTGCGGTTTGAAATCAGCAGCAGTGAAGAGGGCGCCTCTTTGCTGGATTATTTCTCAAATAAACTGAGCTTGAAAAAGTACCAATGCTTTAAACTTAAATCTCCCCTGGATTTAAGCTATGTCCGGATGCTTGAGAATGTATGCGGCCAGGATGTGAAAAAAAACCTGCTTTACCCGCCTGCCAGACCTTTATGGCCGGCCCGGTTCCCCCATCATAATATAATGAACAGTGTCTTGCGGGAAGATTATATGCTTTCCCTTCCCTATGAAAGCTTTCGGCCCCTGCTGGAATTAATCCGGGAAGCTTCGGAAGACGAAGCAGTGGTATCTATAAAAATAACGTTATACAGGGTCGCATCCCAGTCCCAGATTGTGCAATATCTCTGCACCGCGGCGGAAAACGGCAAGGATGTTACCGTAGCCTTAGAGCTGCGGGCCAGATTTGACGAAGAAAATAATATTTATTGGTCCAGCCTTATGGAAGAGTCCGGCTGCAAAATTATCTACGGTATCGAAAAGGTGAAGGTACACAGTAAAATTTTGCTTATAACACGAAAAAACCAGGAAAGTTTTGACTATATCACACACATCGGTACGGGAAATTATAATGAGTTAACCGCCCGGTTTTATACGGATCTTGGCATTTTTACCGGTAACCGGGAAATCGGAACGGATGCCGCCGCATTTTTTAATAATCTGGCCATATCAAATCTGGAGGGAGAATATACCCATCTGCTGGTTTCTCCTCACAGTTTGAAAACCGGAATTTTAGACCTTATTGAAGGCGAGGCGGAAAAAGCATTGAACGGTGAATCCGCCAGTATTAATGCCAAAATGAATAGCTTGACGGATATTGATATTATAGACAGCCTTATAAAAGCTGCCAAGGCCGGAGTTCAGGTAACTCTCATTGTAAGAGGTGTCTGCTGCCTGAATCCGGCCGGAGAAAATCCCGTTAACCCAATCCGGGTTATAAGTATCGTAGGACGTTTTCTGGAGCATTCCAGAATCTACTGCTTCGGAGGCAGAGAGAATCCGGTAATCTATATCTCCTCCGCCGACATGATGACCAGAAACACGGAAAAGAGGGTGGAGATTGCAGTTCCCATACTGAATAAATCCATATCCCAACGCATTTATGATATGCTTCTGGTTCTATTAAAAGACAATGTAAAAGCAAGAGTTTTAAGACCGGACGGCACTTATGAATATAATGCAAATGATCAGGAACCCTTTGACAGCCAGATGTTCTTTCTGGAGGAAGCTTATCAAAACAGTTAACCGCTAAGTTCATGTTTAAGTTCTAATTAAGACCAGAAACGGCAGGACTCCATAGAAATCATATGGTTCCTTCCGTATATTATATCCTTAATTCTTTTACTATGGCTGCAGCGTTACTCTACTCCTTAGTTCCGTCTTCTATCTGCATATCGTAAAGGCTCCACTTTTCGCCCTTATAATCAAAACTGTCTTGGCGAAATGTAACATCGGTAAAGCCTACAGCCTTATAGCAGCCGTGGGCCGCGGGATTACCTGCAAATACCGCCAGAGTCGCCTTCCTGACTTTAAGAATTTCGAAAGCATATTTTACGGCTAGTCCCACCAGCTCTTTCCCATACCCCTTTCCTCTGATCCCAGGGTTAACGATGATAAAGCCGAAATGGATGCTCTGCTTCTCATAATCTGCACTTCTCATCATAAGATGCCCCACCGGTATGCCGGTTTCATCCAAAGCGGTAAAGCTCCAGCCGTTATCTTCTCTGTCGTAGTTTTCCTTGTATTCTAAAAGCTGTTCCTTCGTAAGCGGATAAGTAAACTTATTCGCGCACCATAGGGAAAATACCCGTTCCTCCTTGACCCAGTCAAGCAAATACTCTGCATCACTTATTTTAAACGGTCTCAACCTCAACATATCTGTAGTCCTCCTCTTTTATCAGGTAATCACGAAACACCATTGTAATATCTTTATACCATATCTGTATCTGAATGGATTCATTATATATTATACACTTACTGCGCTTCAACTAAAATTATTTATAATTACTCCTTATTTATCCCTGTCATTAATTAAAAAATTATTTTTCTTATCATATTGACCGAATCGGTTTACAGCGTTATAATCATCATTAACCGATTCGGTCGATAATTCAAAAGAGGTGATGTGTTTGGATAAATTTTTAAATTTACCTGTTGAAAAACAGAATGCAGTTATTGATGCAGCCCTGAAATCTTTTGGGATAAACGGATATAAGAAGGCATCTGCCAGCGATATTGCTGCTGCCGCCGGAATATCAAAGGCCATGATATTCCACTATTTTGGTACCAAAAAAGCCTTATATCTGTACCTCCTTAACTATTGCGGCAGTATCATAGTGAAAGAAGTAAGCGAAAATTTTGATTATACGGTAACAGATTTCTTTGACCGTATCCTATTAAGCTCTAATATTGAACTTGCAGTACTAAGGAAGCACCCCGCCTTGTTTACCTTTATAAAAAGCGCTTATTTTGAGACGGATGAAGCAGTTTCGGATCATGTAAAGGCCTTATATCTAGGTCATGAAGGAGAAGACTTCCGCAGCAAAATTGCTTTTAACGGAACGGATACCTCCAAGTTTAAAGATGGTGTTGATATTAAGTTAGTAATGAAAATGCTGGTCTGGCAGGCAGAAGGATTTATGAATCAATTTTCCAGAGATTCGGAGCCGGATATGGATAGTTTTTGCGATGAATATTTTCAGTGTATGGAATTACTTAAGAAAAATCTATATAAAGAAGAATATCTCTAATAATCAGGATATTTATTGCCAAATACGGTTCGGGTGTCAGTAGGTCTCTCCAAGTGTATTTGACAAAAAAACAGGGAGGATTAATTATGAACGTAATTGAAATAAAGAATCTGACAAAGCAATATGGGAAATCCAGAGGTATTATGAATGTTAATTTGAATGTGGAGCAGGGAGAAATCTTCGGATTTATCGGCCCTAACGGAGCCGGAAAGTCCACTACCATCCGAACTCTTTTGGGTCTTATTTATCCCACGGGAGGCTCTGCCTCCATATTCGGCAAAAGCTGTATAAAGCATCCGGAAGTAAGACAGGAATTAGGTTACCTACCCTCGGAAGTATTTTATTATGATAATATGAGGGTAATGGATCTTTTAATGTATTCCGCCAGCTTTTACAAAAAAGACTGCACTAAAAGAATTCACGAACTGGCAGAGATTATGGATCTGGATCTGAAAAAGAAAATTGACGACCTGTCCTTTGGTAATAAAAAGAAAGTGGGCATTGTACAGGGTCTGCTTCACGAACCTAAACTCATAATCCTGGACGAACCTACCAGCGGCCTGGACCCACTGATGCAGCAGAAATTTTTTGACCTCATCGGAGAAGAGAACAAAAAAGGTGCCACGGTATTCTTTTCTTCCCACATTTTAAGTGAGGTTCAGAAAATGTGCAGCCGTGTGGCTTTTATTAAGGAAGGCCGGATTATTCAGGTAGAAAAGATGAGTACCCTTCAGGAAAACAACTATAAGAGAATTTCCCTTGAAACCAGCTCCCCGCTAAATAAAGAATCTTTTGAGCTGGACGGAGTCAGCGACTTAAAAGTAAAAGGGAATACCGCCAGCTTTATCTTTAAAGGAAATATTAATGCTATGATGAAAAAAATATCCGATATGGAGCTTCGCAATATTTCCATTGAAGAACCGGATCTTGAGGAAATCTTCATGCATTATTATGCAAAGGAGGCTTAGGCTTATGAATATGTATCTCCATGAGATCAAATCTCAGCGAAAATCCGTCTTTATCTGGGTTCTTGTCCTGCTGGGGCTGGCTGCCCTGTTCTTATCAATCTATCCCAGTATGGCAGCCGGTGCGGCGGATTTTAAGAAAATTCTGGAGAATTATCCGCCTGCGGTCAGGGCAATGCTTGGAATTAACCTTAATTATATTACCTCTCTTTTAGGGTTTTATTCCATGATATTTTCCTTTATCGCCCTTTGCGGGGCCATACAGGCCATGATACTGGGCGCCTCCATTTTATCCAGGGAATCCAGGGAAAGAACGGCAGATTTTCTCCTTGTCAAACCAGTATCACGTGTCAGGGTTGTCAGTGCTAAACTGCTGGCCGCCTTCACCTCCATTTTGATTACGGACCTGGTATTTGTTACGTTTTCAACCCTGCTGGCTAACAGCGTTAAAACCTCAGATTTCAGTGTCCGGATCTTCTTTATGATAAATCTGACCTTGTTTTTTATACAGCTTATTTTTCTTACCCTGGGTATGGTAATTTCGGTATTTTTTAAGAAATTAAAATCCGTACTTCCCCTATCACTGGGTGTGGTTTTTGGCTTATATATGGTGGGTGTACTCTTTGCTTCGGGAGAGGAAGAGAAAGTAGTCCGTTTCCTTTCACCCTTTAAGTACTTTGAAATCACTTATATAATTGATAATTCCGGGTATGAAGCTCCTTATCTGGCCACCGGAGCGGTTATTACAGCCGTGGCGGTGGTAATCAGTTATCTTGTTTATATGAAAAAAGATATCCATGCTGTCAGTTAAGAGCTGAGTGGTTTTTCACAGACGCGGATATTAAAGATCATTAAACTTAGTAAACAAATTCATTCTGAAGTTTTTTCGTTAGTAACAAGAAACGTTAGAATTTATAAGCTAGAAGTTTGAAAAGTTAGTCTATATTGAAAACAGAAAGGAATGCCACTTAAGGAATGCTTTCACCCCTTATACGTGGCCGGATATCATTATGAATATCTTTATGAGAGAATTAAAGGCCAACCGGAAGGCCTTGATTATATGGAGCGTATGCCTGTTTCTGCTGGTATTAAGCGGTATGGGAAAATATACGGCTTACTCCTCCGGTAACGGCAATGAGATATTTGAGAAAATGCCCTTTACCTTAAGAGCACTCTTAGGCTTCGGTTCTTTTGATGTTACAACCATAAGCGGCTTTTTTGCTTTTTTATTTCCGTATATCGAACTCACGGCAGGCATTCATGCCGTATTGTTAGGCAGCGGCATCATCGCCAAGGAAGAACGGGATAAAACAACGGAATTCCTCATGGTTAAGCCGGTCTCCAGAACAGTTGTTATTACTGCAAAGCTTCTGGCGGCGGCAGTTAATGTACTGGTAGTAAACGTAGTTTCCCTTATCTCCTCCCTCGTTATGGTGGCCGCATATAATACCGGAGAGAGTATGAACAGTGAACTCCTGTCCTTTTTCATCAGCATGCTATTGGTACAGCTTATCTTTTTAGCCCTGGGGGCTTTGCTGGCTGCCCTGATGAAAAAACCCAAAGCTTCCGGCTCTCTGGCCGCAGCCATCCTCTTTGGCGCTTACTTCGTATCCAAAATTACAGACCTGACGGACCGTATAAATGCCATAAATATTTTATCCCCGTTTAAGTATTTTGACTTTGTTAAAATCGTAAACGGTGACGGTTTGGACTTAATAATTGTATTATTAACCCTTCTTGCTACTGCCCTCTTTTCAGTTTTATCTTATTATTTTTATTTAAAACGGGATTTAAGGGTGTAAGAATACTTTAAAGCAATAGAAAAAAGGACCTGACAAAAATTCATCATACTATAAAAGCTAATTTTATAACCTCTGATTTCAAAACAGGCTGGTAAAATAGGAATTTACGATATTTATACTGCTTTTACCAGCCTTTTAGGTGTATACCCTATATAAAGAACAATCGATACTGTAAACCCTTGCAGAGATTTTTAGGGTACTCTATCAATCTGATCCATTTCTAAAAATTCTTTTAAGCAAATTACAAATTATCATGTAAATCAAGTCTACCCTTCGTTAATAAAGCTCTTTGGTGAAACGCCATTATAATTCTATTATCTTTATCTTTTTATCGGAACCATCCTTAATTATCCGGACAGCCGGCTCACCCGCTGCTCCGCCTCTATACTTAATTTTCCCGCTGTATTTAAATACTTTCCCCCCTTATTGCCTTATCTACTGGTAAGCAGATAAAATCCGCCCCCCGGCCATTTGAATCTACGCACATAAAATACTTAACAACTTTTCAAAAAAATAACATAAATTATTTATAACGGGAACCAAATGGGGATTTTAAGAGTCTTACATATATAAGGCATGCTTTTTAAAATAAATATCGGGTTACGGATACTTCATGATAAAATAATATTAAAATATACTATTTATAATCATAAAAAATCTCCGTCCTGCATTTAAAGTTAATAAATAGTAAGAAAAAATAGTAAAAAAGTTAGGTGGACAAAGAGTTGAAAAAAATGGATGAAACTGACTTTATACGGCTTACATTGGAAAATAAGCTTGGTATGTACCGTTTGGCTTATAGTATCCTGCGTAATGAAGCCGACGCCGAGGACGCGGTTTCGGAAACCGTATTAAAAGCTTATGAGAAGCTGGATAATCTGAGAAACACAAATAAGTTTAAGTCCTGGATTATGAAAATACTCGTAAATCAGGCAAAAACCATGCTGCGCGGAAAAAATCGGATTGATCTAATGGCAGATATGGAACAGCTTGAGATGTCTTTTGATAATCAAACAGGCGAATTATGGAGCGTGGTTTCGGAACTTGAGGAAGAATTCCGTAATGTGGTTATCTTATTTTATTATGAGGATATGACAACGAGAGAAATAGCTAAAACCCTGCAGATTGCCGAAGGAACAGTTAAGTCCAGATTATCCAGGGCAAGAGAAAAATTAAAACAGAAAATAAGTTAGGAGCGTACTGTATGAAAAATCAATTTGACCAAAAAATCAGAGATATGGTGCAGGAAGAAAAAGCCATTCTGCCACCCAGTTATAACATAAAGCTAAGTGCCGCACTGGACTTAATACAGCAGCAGGAACACACAAAATGGAAGTTTTCAAAATATAGAGTTGCTGCTGCCGTGCTGGCTTTTATATTGATAGCCGGTTTATCGGTATCCGCAGTTGCAGCAGTTAATCGTTATCATGAACGAATGCAGCAAATGTCAGAACAGGAAATTACTAAACTCAACGATGACGTTCAGAACTCTGATGCAAATGCAGATTCTTTCTCCCGGGAAATTACGGCAGAGGAGCAAAAAAGAATGAATCAGCTGACGAATGAATATGAAAATAAGGGGGTCTTTCCCCAGTCAGCGCTGCTACAGATAACCGGTACCGAACAAATCCAAACGGACAAGATATGTTTCTTGAGTGAAACAAGTACCTTTTACCTTCCGGAACGTACCCTGACAGACGAAGAGCTGCTTCAAATAATTGATTTTTGGCATAAACGAGACTACAGTCTAACAGAAAAAAATGCCGAAATTATCGCCAATTCCCAGCCGAAAGCAACCGCCGCAAACAGCGGAGTGACACAAGAAGAGGCAGAACAAAAGGCTGTTGATGCAGTAAAAACAATAGTAAAAACTGATATTACCGGATATGAGAAATCTTCCGTATTCAGTTCTTACACAGATTCTGATGATATCGTAAGTTCACAGTATATGGTTACCTTAAGCAAAGCCGATACCACAACAAAATATTATATATTAATTAATGCCTTTACCGGTGATTTGCTGGAGATCCTGTATATGGATTCCAATGATATCGATGCTGAAAATAGTATCTACAAGACAGGTATTCCCTTTGATAAAGAGAAGTGTATCCAGAAAAAAGCCCTGGTTGATTCCATGTTAAAGGATTTGTTAGAACCTTCGGCTGAGCCTGCTGCGTATCATCTGGGATATAACCTGGGTAAGGATGGTAATCTCTCAAAAGGAGTTGTAAACTATACCGTTAAGCTTGGAGAGGATACCGGTTACGTTTTTCGTTACAGCTTTAATACGGATCGTATCTATGATATTTTATATGTTGATAACTTTCCGGCTTATGAAAAGATGAATGAAAGTATCCGGAACAGACAAAAAGAAGAAGGCATAATTCATAAGTCTATTGTTCTGGAGTAATGCATAAAAAGGGGCTTCAAAAATCTACCTGCTTTCCGGCCATTCACTTTAAGCAAATCATATTTATTTTATCTCACTGTAAAGTGTTGGCATTTTGAGATTACTGTTGTAAACTGATTTAAGGCTACAACTGTAATCTCAAATGGAGGTTTTAGGTTGAAAAAACGAAATACAGTTTTCAGACGTCACTTACCCCCAGACTCCTTTGTATGACCCATGCATGGAAGAGATAATTCAGATCGAAGAATCCTTACTAAAATAATAAGAATCCTCTTATAATAAACCACATTACGGGTATGCCTAACGCAGGCAGCATATTCAGTGAATTGCAGTCTTTGATTTTCAAAATGGAAAGCCCGGAACTTAAAATCAGGAATCCACCGATAAGCGAAATTTCAGTGAGCAGGTCAGCAGTAAGAAAAGAGGATAAATATCCCGCAAATACATAGATACTTCCCTGCCATATAAACAGCACTGCCGCAGAAAATGCGATTCCGATCCCATAAGTAGACGCTAAAACCAAAGATGTAACGAAATCCAGCGTCGCATTGGTATACAAATAAGTTTGGCTGCCATGAAGAGCACTTTCCATCGGACCTAAGATAGATAACGTGCCAATACAAAATAACAAGATGGCGGTAGATAGGCCTTGACCCAAATTTCCTTTGGAGAAACGTCCGGTAAGTCTTTCAAACCTGCCGCTTAAATCTAATACAGAACCGGCTAAACTGCCGATTGCTAAACTGATAATAAATAATACGGGAAAACTGCTTTTGGGCATGTTTTGAACAATAGCGTTTATACCAAGTCCACATGCGGCAAGTCCCATAGCATTATATAATGCGTTTTGATATTTTTCTCCGATACCTTTTTTTATGCTGCCTCCAATCATACTGCCGGCTAGAATAGCAAACGTATTTACAATCGTACCAATCACAATGAAGCCCTCCTTTATAACTAAATAATAAACCCTCCAATAGTTGGAGGGTCAAGCACTATTTATATGGAATTTGCAGCTCCGTGATAAATTTGGAGGGTTCATTGGTAAGCCCGTAGTCAATTAAGGCAAATTCAAGTGCATCTCCTGTCAGTATATATCCTTTTTCTTTCATATATTGAAGTATCTTGATGTATGAATTCTTTGCATCCTTATGTATACCTTGAAAGCGCATAGTCAAATATTTACCCCCGGGCAGGCAAGACAAATTTTCACCGCAGTCATCTTCGGGTTCAATGACGACAAAGACAGCAGAGAATTTATCAAATTTTCCATCCTGAAGCTTAGAACTTGAGATGGAAACACCTACTTTTCCGAGAAACATCACTGCATTTAGAGAATTACGCTTTGCCAATTCACGAATCGGCTGTTCCAGGTCATCAAAAATGGAGAGCTCTTTTTTTAGTATGGCGATTTCTCTATCTTTAAAGATACGTTCTTCGATTTTATTAAAGTCGGCTTGAAACGCATCTTCAATTTGTAATAACCTGTTTTCAATTTTTCTTTCGATCCGATCCAGCTGTTTGCGTTGTTCTTCTACCTGCTGTTTTTGATATTTGAGAATTTCAAGCATCTTTTTATCATCACGATTTTCAAAAAACTCACGGATTTTCGGCAATGGCATATTTAACGACCGAAGATAGTGAATCGTATTCAGACACTCGAATTGACGTGTGGAATAATAACGGTATCCGGTTTCTTCATTTACATATTCCGGTTTTAACAAAGCTATCTTATCGTAATGGCGAAGGAGACGAACATCAATATTAAATAATTTAGAAATTTCTCCAATTGAAAACAATTCATTCATAACGGCCTCCGGTTTTAACCTTTTATGCTCCTTATATAATCTTCAAATTCATATTAGCTCTGTTAATCAATTAAAAGGTTCTATATTTGATTCTAACTTACCATCGTTCCATGTTTTTATGATGCTTCTCCAAATATGTCTCTTCAACTTCTTCCGGTTTTATTGAGTAGCAAAGCATAACATCATTTAAATACATCAAAACATCACATATTTCTTCAACAAAGTGTTTGCGCACCTTTTCATCATACAGGATACGGTCATCACCATCTTTTTTAATAATATCTGCCACTTCTCCTGCTTCAATCATCATCCAAAGTAACTGATCACGTCCATCCTTTGGTGATAATCCGCCCCATTTATCCTTATATTTTTCCTGCAATTCTTTTTGTATCGCTTGCATCTTTATAAAGCCAAAGTCATCCATCCTTAAACTCCTTCTATAGGCCGCAACTTCCTATTTTATCGCTGATTTAATTTAACCTTTACTACATGTAAATAATTCCTCAAGGTTAATTATAAATCAAAGTAAATTACTGCGTAATATAATTCCACAACTTTTGCCTAGTAAATTCATTTTATTAAGTGCTTTTTGCTGCAACGACGTTTCCTGAGGATAATCTGCCCTTGTCCGGTGACGGTGTCCATAAATTCTTTGTACTGCCTCTTCCTTATCCTGTACAGAACCAATAACCTTATAATTCGTATTTGTACACATGATGATAATCCCTGGAAAAAGTTACTCTGACACTTCTTTTTGTTAAATTATATACGGCTGACCATTGCTCGTCACCAGGTATTACATTCTTTTTAAGCAATTCTAATGCATTATTTTCAGAAATAATTCCCTTGCAGCTTTCAAGTTCATTTTCTATATTTTCATATCTATCTTTTCCAAAACCTTCATGATTCGGATTGTTATATAACGTAAAATT
Source organism: Bacillota bacterium (assembly GCA_023443925.1). The sequence goes on from JAEZSL010000004.1 coordinate 25,706, forward strand.
AGTAGCTACCTGATAGTTTTTGGTTTTTTTCGTTACTGCCATTGTTCCATCTGCGAATTCAATTACCGCAGAAGCTCCTGTTGCATCGGCTACCATATAGTGTAAGGGTGCTACGCAATAAAACATATTATAATTTTTCACATATTCAATTGCTTCATCAACCGTTTTTGCTCTGTCTAAAATCAGCCTTGGTATTGTTTCATCAAATAATGTAATCGTATTATTCTTCGGATAGATGGCTTTCGAATCCGTCATAATTGCAACTGCTAACCCATGTTCATTGATTCCATCCGAGGGGCTGTATGGCGCTGCTAATGTTAACTTAGCATCGGTTTCCAATGTTTCATATGTGTTCTCATCCCAATCTAATTCGGCCATATTTAGCAAGGCTAAAGATTTGTAATTATCACCTTCATTTAACCGAATCATCATAGGTATTGCACATTCACAATCCATATTACGGGCAAATATAATATCCCCTTCTAGGTTCCGGGCAGTAAAAACGCCGCACCCAAATTTCCCTCTGTTTATTTTCTTTTTGCTGTCATATATCAGTGTCTCATTTATGAAAGTACTAAATTCATCTATGTTGCAAGCACCTTTTGATAAATATTTATTAAAGTGATAATCACCATGATATTCCATGGAATAAAAAGGCCTATCACTTAACTTTATAATTTCCGCTCTGATTTTATTGTCAATATTCTGAATTAACTTCACTCCTCCCACCTCCAAATGGCAATTGCCTGAGCCCAGTGTCAATTACATCGTTTTTTCTTATCTCCACCATTTTTTTCACGCACTCCAACGCCTCAATATCCGGATTTATAAACCGCATGGTAGTGCGGCAAACGTTATTAAATTTCTTTCCGAATATAGTTTTGCGGCTTCCCCCTGTGTTGCCGCAGCCGCCGCAATTACCGCAGACATCAACATTTTTCCAAGCAATTTCTTTCGTATGCTCATCCAGCGGGAACTCCTCAAACCAATTTGAATCACTGTCATCAGACCAAATAGTCCAAGGAGCAAATTTTTCTTCAGAGCCGGAGCCATTGATTAAAATAAAGCATACGTATTCGTCTTTATACTTTATCATCCAATAAAGTTTGTCTTCCCAATAACCTTTGCCCCTTACAAACAGCATTTCGTTTACTCTTAAATATGAAACAAACTCTAATGCGTTTTTATGCGTTTCCCCGGTGAGAACTTCATCAATAAAATCTTCAATTTTCTGTTCCGCCATTGCTTTTCCTCCACTAACATATTTACTAATATAAATAATCGGACATTTAAAACGGCTCAATAATTTCTGATTCTATTATCGATTTTCATCTATAGACTTTACCTTGTACCATAAATTTTAAATGAAAGTACATAATTTTACTATACCTCAAATGATATTTTAAGATAAAAACAAAACTTGTCTCAGATTTTTTTCCACAATTATCATATAATTTTAATATCCATTAAATACATATTCCTTTTTACTCTTTAATTTAATATCCAATTTCTCCGTAATGGCATAAATTTATCACCCTGGTAAACTATTTTTCCACATAAAAAATCCAAGTCCCGGAATGAGCTGATCCCTATAAGTTAGACCTTATAATCTAACTTGTAAGAGGTCACCTCAAAATCTATTTAATGCAATATAAATTATTAAAAATATACTTACAAATTCCTGTTTATTATTGAATTTCACATAAAATTTACCTTGTACAAAATTTTAAATCATAATACATAATTTTACTATACCCCAAATTATATTTTAAGTAAACCAAAGTTAATACAAACTGAAAAGGAATAAAATAGAAAGAGTGACAGACAAAGCTGCCACTCTTAAAACTACTTGCATTATTTCCGATCACTATTTATATGACCAGATTGTTCATAGATTACGCTCATACAACGGCATTACTTATACTATTTCTTAGTTTTTTTTACGGCTTCAATAAATGCAGTTGGATCTATTATATTACTTCCATCATTACTTACAGCGCAGGTCTCAAAGAGTGTCTGAATTATCTGGTCATTGTCTAAAGCCGGATTAACCTGCCACCCCAAAGCCAGTACTCCAGCGGCATAAGGGATACCCCAGCTTAAACCGCCCCGTCCGGTATATTGATAGGAAGGGGTACCTTCCCAATATTCTTCCGCAACGGTTCTGAATGAAGTCGGTACGCCTACATGTGTGGATGGAACTACATATTTGTATGCAGGGTATCCTCCTTTACACAGTGCTACATCCTCGGGATTCTCCGTGTCATAATATGCAGGAGCAATAATTCCTGTTGTTTTATCACTACGGCAATCTAAAACCAGGATTCCTTCCTCTTGTGCTGCAAGAACCGCTTCATCCCACATAATCGTATTCTTTGTAAAGAAAGAACCCTCCCCTGAAGGAGCCGCTGAAACTGATACAACACGGATTTTTTCACCTTCCGGTAATTTCTTATTTTCATCAATAATCCAATAGAGTCCTTTCGCATAATATTCACTATCACCCTTCCAGGATGGTGCCGCGGCAAAATAAACCTTTGCGTCTGGTGCAACGCCGATTTTGTTGCCGACTAAAATACTTGTAACAGCCGGTGCGTGCATTGATCCGCTATTGGGATTCTGTTCACAGCCTGTATCATAATACCCCGCTATTTTCCCGTCAAACTCAGGATGATGAAGTAAAAGATTCTGGTCAATAATTGCAACATTAATGCCTTTTCCCGTAAGACCTTCTTTGTGCAGTTTTCTGATGCCTAGCCCAGGATTTTTACCATTTTCCATAACTTCTTCTTGTAGTTTTTCGTTACCCTTTAGAACAGTACCTTTATTAAAATTAAATGTAATAATATCCTCAACACGATATTCATTTTCTTCAAATATTGATTTACCAGTCACATCTCTTATATCATCATAAGGTTTAAGAATAATTTCTGCCTGCTTTTTAGCTTTACTTGCGGACTTTTTATTCGACTGGGACTTTGATGATATACTTAGTTGTTCTGTAGGGGTTTTCGTTGCTATAGCTACCGTCGGCGTGTTGCTTACAGTTGTTACAGAGCTGTCGGAATTGGTGTTACCACTTGTGTTTGTTGGTTTGCTGCAGGCAGTTTGAAATAACAGCACTAAAACAATAAGTAGACTACTAAAAACTCTGATTTTCCTTTTCATATAGGAATCCTCCTCCGGCAAGATTTAAGATGACCTTATAAATCCATTTTTGTAGTTGGTTTTATACGGTTAATCTATATCTTACATTTTTATTTAATTATAACTCAAATTACAAATTATTAATATATCAAAATGATATATTTTAGAAAAATCAGGAAAATCTTTATGACAAAAAAACTTAAAAAACGAGTCTTATTTGCATAGACCATTACCTTTCCTCTTGCCTAACCTATATTCTTATTACTTCGTTCAAAACCCTCTCCTACTGACAATAATAAACAGTCTTCCCAACCAGCTAGTCTGTTTATTTATAATTCATAATTTGGCAACTTTGAAGATAGTTCATGGTGATGATATTATTCATAACTTTCATTCTTTTCTTCTACAATAATCTGTGATTCCGTCACCGTTGAAATGTTTTTTTCCGTTTTGACAGTACGAAACAACACGAGACCAATAATGATTAAGATGATGTTTACAGCTATTATAGTAGCAATTATGATAGCAACGGTTTTCCATATACGATGCCAACGGCGATTTTTAATTGCAAGCTGCTCGTTGATTCTGGATAACTGTTCTGCAACAATATTTATATCTTTTTCATTATCAACTTTAGCTCCCAAAATTTCGCTTACGGGTACTTCAAAAATCTCAGCGATTCTGATAATCATATCGGCATCAGGCACGGATAACCCTTTTTCCCATTTTGAAATTGTCTGTCGGACTACATTCAGCCGAATGGCAAGTTCTTCCTGGGAATATCCTTTCGTTTTTCTGAACATTTTCAAATTCTCACTAAACAAAAGTAATCCCTCCTTTTCTTGTTCTTGGCTTAATTATAGTACTTATTTCACCATTTCCACAAGCAACGCTTATTAACATTGCTGTATTATACCAGTGTTAAGCCTGGTATTACACAATACATAACAAAAAGCCCCTGCCGGCAGCTCTTTCGACTGCCAGGCAAGGACCTTACAATACGCCTGTTAGATGACGCGCTTATGTTATATTTTATATATATTCTCCGATAAGACCGGCGATGCCGTCAAAGGATTTTCTCGCCTTGGCAATGACTTCGGGTTTTCCGGAATTAACACAAAATCCATTGAACTCCATGATCATATCCAGATCATTAAAATTATCTCCGATAACCAATACATTTTCTTTCGGAACTTGTCTTAAATGCATATATCGAAGCAATCCCGTGGCTTTATTAACTCCTGCCGGAACGATATCAATACAAACACCGTTTTGAAAGGCAGTTACACTGTCACCGAATTGTTCATTAATTTGCAGGGTACATTTATTTGCCTGCTCCTCTTTTTCATACTGAGTGCTTAACTGCGTAAAATATGTAAACTCCTTCAAATCATCCATTAAAATCCGGGTGAATTCAGGCCCTGGTTTGCGATCCATATTCTCGCTGATCCAATAACTGGCTTCACGGTCAGTCTCTATTCGGCCGATGGATGCGTGAAATCCTCCTGATTTTAATATTAATGAAACCAGCGAAGGGAGCACCTCACCGTCAGCAGTTTTCTGTTCAATGGGCTTAGCCTCATTTTCATAAATCAAACCACCATTGTTACATAGAAGAAAATCGTAATCTACCTGATGGCGTTCCAGTTCTGTTTTAATACCACAGTAGCCACGGCCTGTATTCACTCCAAAAAGATTACCTGCTTTTCGCCATGCTGCAATTGCAGCCTTGTCCTTGTCCGATACCGTACCATGTTGTGTTAAAGTACCGTCAAAATCACTTGCTAATATATACATAATTTCACCTCGGTGTTATTCTATCATATCTTTTCTGAAAAAGATAGGTTGGGATTATGTTAATTAAGCTGTTAGATATTGGCTCATCTCTATAAAACGATTTGTAAGTATTATAATAGAACTTGATTACATAAATTGTAATTTGTTTAAATCAAATCATTGTCAATATATTCCAAGAATGGCTTTTTGTCGACTTTATCTGGATTGTTTTTGTACCAGTCAAATGAATCTTTTAAACCATTATATAATGATGTTATATCATGCATTAACTTATATTGCTTTGAAACATCAAGATAATATTCATAATTATAGAAGCTGAAATAATTTCTTTGTTCAATACCATCAAACACATTTATAAATTCAACTTTTTTACCAGCAATACGATAACAAAACTCAACCCATTCACGTATAGAAACAGCATCTTTATTACCTACATTAAAAATATGTTGATGAGGCTTATTCTTTAGAATAACATTTATAAATTCACATAAATCATGAACATGGAAAAACTGCAATTTCATCTCCCCATTTTTAGGTAAATAAAATTTTCTATCTTTTAAAGCACAATCAAAAACAAATGCTTCTCTATATACATTGTTCATTGGTCCATATAAATATGGTGGACGGACAATATAAGCATTCTTATTTCTCTTCATCAATGTTTCTTCAGCTTCAATTTTATCTGTTCCATATTTACCCCAATATTTATTAGTACCTAATTGAGTTTCTTCTGTAAATGGTTGTGAACAATGTTCAGGATATACCGCACTCGAACTAATTAAAACATACTCTTCATAACTTCCTAAAGCATCAAGTAATAAATCAACAGCTTTGGCAGTATATGCCGTAACATCAATAACAATATCAAAATGGTAGTGACGAAGAATGTCTCCTAAATCATATCTATCTGCTTGAATGAGTTTTGCCCCCGCAGATTGCATTCTACTATTTCTATTAAGAACATAGACATCGTATCCCTTAGCTATATAGTCCTCTGCGATATATCTACTCACAAATACTGTCCCACCAGTTACAAGTATTTTTTTCATATCCACTCCTCCACAAATTCAAAATTGTTTGATAGTTGTAATTTAGGTTTTTTTAATATTGTGTTAAGCCCTAATGCTTGATTCACATTAATATTCATTAGATATAATCTCCTGATGTAATTTTATATCAAAATACATAACTTTACCATGCTTCAAATACTGTTTTAAGTAAATCCAAATCTTATCTTTGCCTATTCCAAATTATAATATAAACTTTAACATCCATTATATACATATTCTCTATTCACTTTCTACTATATTAAAAAGCATCCTTCATTCAATCTCTCATTTGCACAAAGCTTTTGCCCACTATCGACTTGCCATTCTGAACGCAACAAAAAAGCCCTAACCCAACAGCTCTTACGTCTGTCAAACAAGGACTTTATAGTGCGCCTCCAGGGGCTCGAACCCTGGACACCCTGATTAAGAGTCAGGTGCTCTACCAACTGAGCTAGAAGCGCATGTTTTTTATTTTTTGAACGCAAAAATTATTATAATTGATAGTTTAACAAATTGCAAGCATATTTTTATAATTTTTTTAAGTTTTTTTATATTTCTTAATAATATGTAAATAATATGTTATTTCCTGTCATATTATAACATTTTACACTGATAAATTAAAGGATAAATTGACAGCGCTATTAAAATAAATACCAAAAATAAAAATCTGAGTATAAAATAATTATTGGAACAGAAAATTAAATATCTAAGCAGAAAATAAATGGTTCGGACTTAATGAAACGCCCGAACCATTCTTTATAATCAGTTAAAGTATTTTGTAATAAATATATTTTTATAACTTATTTAAACTGATTTAATTTCTCAACTACCTGTGCTTTAGGAACTGCACCGACAATGGTATCCACTACTTCTCCATTTTTCACAATTAAAAAGGTTGGTATGGACATTACTCTGTATTTACCGGCGGTAACTGGGGATTCATCCACATTCAGTTTGCCGACCTTTACTGTACCGGCAAATTCGGCTGCGATTTCTTCGATAACCGGAGCCATCATTTTGCAGGGTCCGCACCAATCCGCATAAAAATCGATTAATACCGGCTGTTCTGATTTTAGAACATCCGTTTCAAAGTTCTCATCTGTAAATTTTAATTCCATGATTCTTCCTCCTGTGACATTTCGTCTGGTATATTGTTTCTTTTCACCTATTATATAGAATGCCTCCGGCAAATCAGTTTATGCA
>JAEZSL010000001.1 GCA_023443925.1 Bacillota bacterium
AGTCGCACTGAATACCGGAGCAGACTTGTTTCCAGCCTGCACATACGATAACTTCCCCGCTGATATCTACTATGGATATCGGCACTTTTGTGATTTTATAAAAATCATGGAGTAGTTTATCTATTAAATTTACATCAAGCAGTTCCCTGATTTTATATTGCATTGCTATAACCCCCGACAAAATTGTTATCCAAATTCCAATTCAAGCTTTGCGGGCGTATGATTACTTTCACTAACTATGCCCCCCCGGTTAACGATTTATGCCAATGAAAACAATCTAATATTGTATCTCAATTATTATGTATTTTGTATTTAACTTGCTTAATAAGCAAATTATACCATTAAACTTACTCTATAATCAAGTTATATCAGCAAAAAAATCCATAAAAAAGAATATATTGGTATAGTTTTGTAATTTTATGGTATTTTATTCTATAAATATCCAATTATAAAAAAGAAAAGTGATGTGATGTATAAAGATGAAGAATTTAATAGGCGACCGAGTACGGGAAGCACGCCATAGAAGAAATCCCAAGATTACCCAGCTGGATTTATTAGCAAGGCTGGCAGTCCGGGGGGTTTATATGGAAAGCACTTCCATTTCTAAGATAGAATCTTATAAACGCCCGGTTACAGATATTGAATTAGTTGCGATAGCTGAAGCATTAAATGTAAGTATCCTTTGGCTTCTCAAAAAAGAGTAGTTTAATCTTATGATTATTTTTTGCTGATATTCGGAAAAGCACTATCAGCTAATTCAACCTGATAGTGCTTTAAGACTAATTACAAGAAACCTCTGCACTGCCTGATACCTTTTCACAAGGCTTTAAAAACACATCTATATTTCCGTCCCCGTCAACTTCAATATATTTGATGAGCCGGGCAAGGGCAAACCCCAGCAGATCTGTATTTTGAAACAGGTCTCTCAGGTCCGGAATTTTACCTATACCGGTACCTTTCTCTCTTGTTGTTCTGATTACTTCTAATTCCAGTTTTAACCGGTGAATTTCATGGTTGATTTGATCCGTTACCGCTTTTAATTCATCCATGGTAAGAATATCACCTATATACATATCCATATATTTCTGCTTTTCCCGCAGTTTGCCGCCTAAAATAACCGTACATTCTCTTTCTTTCGTTTTGTCTGCATCTTGTCCCTTTTGCTTTTTGCCGTAATCCTGAAAAGCACGGAATACCACAGATGGATTATCTTCACAAATCTTTAAAAAATAGCACCGGACAGCCTCTAATAATTCTTCTTCGTCAACGGCCGTCTTATTCCTGCAAAAATGAATCCCGTTACTGTTACGGCCGTTACAGACCCAGGTGATATATGTATTTTTATAAGTTCTTTCCAGTCTTCGGAAGGCGGTTTTGCAGTCCCTGCATTTTAACATACCGCTTAATATATGTTTTTGGGGTTTGGCTGCCTTAGGAAAAAGAGCAGCTCTGTTCCTTCTTATAATATCTGCTCTGGAAAATACTTCCTCAGAAATAATCTTAAGCTCCGGATTATCGGTTACCATCCACTCCTCAGCGGTTCTGTTTATTCTTTTACCGGTAAGAAAATCTTCTATTTCCTGTTTCCCGTTTACTACTTTACCGGTATAGATTTCATTGGCTAGTATCCGGCAGATTCCGTTCTGGGTCCAGGTACAGCCTCGTTTCGTCTTAATTCCCTCCTGGTTCAGGACAAGGGCAATGCGGCCAGCTCCCATACCTTTTTCCGTATACATTCTAAATATACGCTTAACTACAGCGGCTTCCTCTTCATTGATCCTCAGATGAAAATAATCACCCGCTATTTTATCATATCCGAAAACCAGATTGGGGACTCTTCCCTGCTGTGCATTCTGCCTTTTACCAAACCGTACACGCTTTGAGGTATTGGCGCTTTCCTCCTGTGCGATGGCACTTAACATGGTTAACATAAATTCTGAACTATCCGAGGAGGTCTGATCATAATTTACAAATACCACCCTTATATTAAGTGCCTTCAGCTTTCTTATGCTGGTTAGAAAATCCACCGTATTACGGGCCAGTCTTGAAATATCCTTTATAAGCACTGCTTCAAAGCTGTCTTTTGCAGCATCATTAAGCAGTTTCAGCAGCTGTGTACGGTTCTTTATTTTTGTTCCGCTTTTTCCTTCGTCTGCATAAATGTTCACTAGTTCGTACCCGTTTTTTTTTGCATATCCGGCAAAAAACTTCTGCTGGCTTTCCAGACTGTCTAACTGTTCTTCCTTATTGGTTGATACCCTGCAATAGGCCACCGCTTTCATATCATGTCTCCTTTTCCTGGTACACTAAAAAACTGGCTGATGCTGATGCTCATCTGTTTTCCTTATGTTCCATTGCCCCTTTCCTCCAGGTAACGGACTACCAGGTTTATTAAATATCCTGCGGTTTCCTCTTTTTCATTGGGATTGTGAAAATTAATATGTATATTTCTTTTTCTTTTTCCTGATGGTTGGTTCTCCTTTATTCCGGCTTTTACCGTTCCAGCTTGTTTAAATTGTTTTTCTTGTTCCATCTTTTCTGCCAATTCATTCATTTGTACATATTATGTTTGTTTTATTTTAGATATGCTTGTTTTAAAATGAATGAGACTGGTAATTCATGCAGAAAATAAGTGCCAGGTAATGAATTTTTACCGGATAATCCCTTTGGATTACTGGTTATATTTCATTACCTGGCACTGTGAATAAATTAACTTTTTAAGACCATATTATGTTTCTAATATAATTCTTTTTATATTTCCTTTTGTGTTCCTGCAAAGTTTAATTTGAATTCTCATTAGGTTTTCATGCAAGTATTACATCTCCTTATTACTATAGATTCTGACAGACAGATTATAGGACAGAAACAGCACTGCCAATACAATGACAGGAAACGCATATGGCAGTATTTCAGACAATTTTTCAAGCTGTGCTTCATCCGGTTTTGGTATATTTAATCTCTGTGCCAGCTTAACAAATGCAGTTATTGCAAGCACGGGCAGCCCTACAATAGCAAATATGAGGATTCTGGCTTTTTCCACTCCGTATTTAATAAGGAGCGGCATTAGTACGCTAAAGATCAGCAGCATTATCAGGGCCACAGATCCGCATATAAGCAGTATCTCCTTAGGGTCCTGCAGATGCATTGTTTCAGACATAATCATGGATATAATTCCGGAAAAAACCGTTCCTGCAGCAATGAGGAATATTAACAGTATATATTTTGATAAAACAATATCTTTTTTTAATATAGGCATAGTTAGTGCGTATTTATCCCATTTTGTAGACTCATCATAGGACATGGAGGTAATCACAAGCATGGAACACATCATAGACATCATACCGATAAGATACGCAGGAGTCTTTAGCTGAACCGCAAATATACCAAAAACAACTACGGATAAACTGATCTGCTTTACATATTTTTTTAAATTAAAAACATCCTTTAAGATTAATCCGATCATATTTTTCTCCTGTCCGCCTGTCAAAGGCTATTTATCAAGGTCTGTTCCCCTCTTATCTTAAACAGAACTATTTCTTCTATGGAGGTGTTATCAATTACCATGCCTTCTTTTCTTCTCTCCAGTTCCTTCTTGTTATCAATCATGACTTCATAGCCAAACTGACTTTTTCTGACTCCCACGGTATGGTTTTTATCAAGTTTTTGAAACTCCTCCTGTCCGCAGTGTACCACTCCATAATTGTATATTAAATCATCCTTGCTTTTGCAAAAGACGATTCTGCCGTTATTAATAAAGGTAATATAATCCGCTACCTTTTCCAGGTCACTGGTAATGTGGGAGGACAACAGGATGGTGTGCTCCTCATTTTGGATAAATTCCATAAATATGTCCAGAATCTCATCCCGGACAATAGGGTCCAGACCGCTGGTGGCTTCATCCAGTATCAGCAGCTTTGCCTCATGGGAAAGAGCAGCCGCAATGGATAACTTCATCTTCATGCCCCTTGAATATTCTTTAATGATTTTGTCCTTTGGCAGCTTTAGTTTCATAATATATTGTTCAAAAACTTCTTCCTGCCAATTGGAATAGATCTTACTCATTATCTTCGATATATGGCCCAAGGTCAGGTTGTCATGGAAATAACTTTCATCAAAAACCACACCGATCTGTTCCTTGATTTTTTTCTCATCCTTTACATAATCCAGCCCGAATACTTTTATATTCCCGCTGTTGATACGAATTAGATTCAGTATAGCTTTAAGTGTAGTTGTCTTTCCGGCTCCATTCTCACCAATAAAGCCCATAATACAACCCATTGGCACCTGAAAAGATATATTGTCCAGTGAAAAAGCGCTGTATTCTTTGGTCACACCTTCCAGTTCGATTGCATTTACCATAGATTTAATCCTCCTTATAAATCATATCCAGTATGTCATGCAGCTCTTCCAGCTTTATGCCGCTCCTTCTGGCACTTTCCGCTGCCTTCTCCAAATATTCCTCAATTATCTTTAACTGTTCTTCTTTCACCAGCTCGGTGTTGGTTTCTGAGACAAAGCTGCCCTTCCCCACCAGCGTTGTAATAAAACCATCTCTTTCCAGGTCTTCATAAGCCCGCTTCGTCGTGATAACACTGATCCTCAGCTCCTTGGCAAGAAGTCTCATGGACGGAAGGGGCTGACCGGCACTTAGTTCACCGTTTATTATCATATTCTTAATCTGGCCGGTAATCTGCTCATAGATTGGTTTGCCATTGGAATTGCTGATTATAATGTCCACTTATTCACCTCACTGATTGTAATTAATGTATATACCTTATATATACAATATATACTTAATAACAGTAAATGTCAATATCCTAATTATAAAAACCTTTTATTGCATGAATAAGAAATTATAGACAGTTCTATATGTAAAGTATCCTATTCAGCTTTTTTCATGCCGGCTCCGGAGTCTTATTTGTTTGCAGATACCAATTTCTGCAATTAAAAATAAAATCGGACTTTAATGCAGGGGATTTAAAATTCTGATTTCTAATTTTATATGTAATCATCTATTAGGATTCCAGAATCAAATAAGATCAGAAAAAATACGCCGGCAATAGATTAATTTTTTATATTAGCAGTCATTTTACCCGAATAAAAAACCGCCTTCCTGCGGATAGTATTTTACATCAAGTTATCGGCTACTTAGTAATATAAAAGCAGAAATGTTTCATTATTTTATAGAGTCCATATTTTAATTATATAACTTCCGTTTTTCGTAATTTAAATCCAGCATAATGCCTAAATTTTATCCATTGTCAGTATATTTTAAATTCCAATTTAAACAGAGGCATTAAACTGATTATTTCCTTATTTAAAGCCTTTTATCAGACATTCGTCCACAAAAAAATGTTTGTAAAAAATTACTGTAAAAAATAAAAAAAACCTCTTTACAAAGTCAACTCTTTATGTCAAAATATAAAAAATCATAGGAGGTAACTTTTCATGTCTTCAAAAAATCAATCAGTTGGCTACCTGCCAGATGAGCGCCCCCCGTTTTTGGAATTAATACTTTTTGCACTGCAGCAAATAGTAGTTATGTTCCCGGCAACGGTACTGGTGGCTCTAATCACCGGGTTCCACGTATCCACCACTATTTTCGCCAGCGGTTTGGCAACACTTACATTTCTGCTTGTAACAGGAAGAAAGATACCGTTATATTATGGTTCAAGTTTTTCCTATATTGCAGCAATCGCATCTATTATGAGTGCGGAAGCATTTTCTAATTACAGTCTGAATGACAAAATCTCAGTTGCACAATTTGGTATTGTAATGTCCGGTTTCGTTTCCATTTTCGCCGGTATGATTATCAGAAAAAGCGGCAAGGCAACCATCGAAAAAGTTCTCCCCCCTACAGTTACCGGCAGTATTGCCATTATTATCGGTTTATCTCTTGCATCCAATGCTATGACCAACGCAGCAGCTCATCCGGAAGTATCCGCTGAACAGGCCGGTCTTGCAGGCAATATAGCATGGATCGTCGCTCTAGTTACCCTTATTTCAACAATTTTATATTCCGTATACTTAAAAGGTAAGCTGAGTCAGCTGCCTATTCTTTTTGGTCTTTTTACGGGTTATATCGTTGCGGCAATCCTCGGCGGGGTGACCGGAATTCCTTTTATTAACCTGCATACCATAACTACAGCGGGTGCTTTCCAATTACCTATATTCACTTTGCCAAAGCCTTCCATGGCAGCCGTTGCAGCAATTATGCCCATTGCTATTGCAACGATTCCGGAATCCACCGCCCATGTTTACCAGCTTCATATCTATGTAAATGACCTGGCAAAGAAAAAAGGCTCCAAGCGTTATAACATCGACGATAAACTGGGTCTTAACCTGATCGGTGACGGTATCGGCGATATCGTATCCGGCTTCATCGGCGGACCTGCCGGTACAAACTACGGTGAAAATATCAGTACCATGGCCTTATCCAAAATCTTCTCTGTACCGGTACTAATCGCAGCCGCTATTATCACTATGGTTATTTCCTGCTTTACGCCTTTAATCAATGCGGTTTATTCCATTCCTACCGCAGTAATCGGCGGCTTATCCATTTATCTGTTTGGTATTATCGCAGCACAGGGTATTACCATTATGATGGACCGTAAAGTAGATATGTTCAAGTCAAAGAATCTGGCCGTAATCGCAGTAATCTTAATTGTTGGTTTAGGCGGCAGCTTTGGATTTGAAGGCGGAATGATTCCTATGTTCGGAATAGAGTTCCCTGCAATCGCATCCGCAGCCGTAATCGGTATCATATTAAACCTGCTTCTTTCCATCGGAGATAAAACAGAAGTATCATCGGAAGAATAAAAATCATCGGAAGAATAAAAATAATATGGGTGCCGAAAGTCTGAAAAAGTAAGCTTTCAGCACCCAAACTATAATACTGTATTTGAATCCATTAATTTAATGTTGGAATTTGTTATCACCTTGATTAATAATATAATCAAATCGATAATAATAAAATAGCTATCCTCGTTGAGCGTAGGATAGCTATTTTTGAATTCACACTGAATTGGTAATCTATCGACCTTCCAAAGTCCTTTGATTATTGAATGATAAAATTTATTATGAGTATTTTACCTCACCTGGATGTTATAGGCTATCACACTTCTATCTGCTATATTATCCGGAGTTAAAGTAATTAATATTTCCGGCAGCGTTGTATTTTTCTGTACTATACCAGTCTAAAATACTGCTCTCCAAAGTTTATTTACTTCCGTACATAATGCAGCTCGGCAAATTGATTATAACGTTTTATACTAAGTAAATGAAGCTCCTTTTGCATATCAATTTTATGAAATAGTGGAATTCCGCTTCCAACCAGTACCGGTGCTACGGTTATTATAAATTCATCCACCAGATCCTGTTTTATGAAATCCTGGAGCAGATTTCCCCCTCCTACAATCCAGATATTCTTTCCCTCGCCTTCTTTTATGCGGCGGACAAAAGAAACCGGCTCTTCATTGACAAATTCCACAAATTCATTTTTTCCTTTGTAAGTATTGGAATACACATAACATTTTGCATCTTTATAGGGAAAGTTGTCCCCTTCCTTATCTATAATCCAGTCATAAGTTCTTCTGCCAAGTATGATTGTATCAATGGTTTCATAAAATTCCGAATAGCCGTTATCTCCTTCTCCCTCAACCTGAAAAAGCCATTCCAGAGAATCTTCTTCTGCAGCGATATAGCCATCCAGGCTCGTTGCAATGAATAGTACTACCTTTCTTTGCTTCAACCTCCATACCTCCTGTCATATGTTCTTTATTACTTTATATTATATCAAAAAAAGCCCTGAATCAATAATGTAAGATAATCATCTTAAATTACTGATTCAGGGCATATATGAGAAAGTTACGTAGCTTGGACTAACTTTAAAGTATCGCTAAAATAATAAAATTAAGGATAAATAAACCGGTTGAAACCCAGAGAACAGGATGTATTTCCTTTATTTTACCTTTGCAGATCTTAACCAGGCAATAGAATACAAAACCAGCTGCAATACCATAAGAAATGCTGTAGCAGAATGCCATAAAAATTGCTGCAAAAAAGGCAGGAATTGCTTCATCCAGATCGGACCAGTTAACTTCTTTAAAAGAAGCTAACATCATGATACCAACGGCGATTAATGCCGGAGCAGTAGCCTGGGCAGGAACAATACCTACAAAAGGAGCCAGGAACATACTGATTAAGAATAACAAAGCCGTTACCACGGAGGTTAAGCCGGTACGTCCACCAGCACCGATGCCAGCTGCGCTTTCCACATAAGTGGTTGTGTTGGAAGTACCAAAAATAGCACCGATGGAAGTGGCTACTGAATCTGCAAATAATGCCTTGTCCATTTTTGATTTAAAACCAGAACCATCCTGAAG
>JAEZSL010000051.1 GCA_023443925.1 Bacillota bacterium
GTGTCGAATAGTGCTATTCTCTAGTATAGGTATTTTTTCTAAATACATAATTCATAGTAACCAGGGCGCTATGAGGTGGCTCTTTCTTTTGCTGTCTGTGGCAAGGTTTTACCTGATTACTGCATTCATAAGGAGGATAATTCAATATGGCTAGAAAAATGAAAACCATGGATGGAAATAATGCCGCGGCTCACGTGTCTTATGCATTTACCGATGTTGCCGCCATCTATCCAATCACCCCATCTTCAGTAATGGCTGAAGTAACCGATGCTTGGGCTACACAAGGCAGAAAAAACATCTTCGGACACGAAGTACAGGTTACAGAAATGCAATCTGAAGCCGGTGCAGCAGGTACTGTTCACGGTTCCTTAGCTGCCGGTGCATTAACAACAACTTTTACAGCTTCTCAAGGTTTATTGTTAATGATTCCTAATATGTATAAAATTGCTGGTGAATTACTGCCCTGCGTAATTGATGTATCAGCTCGTGCATTAGCAAGCCACGCTTTATCAATCTTTGGTGATCATTCCGACGTATACGCATGCCGCCAGACCGGTTTTGCTATGCTTTGCTCCAGCAATGTTCAGGAAGTTATGGACCTTGGTGCCGTAGCTCACCTTTCCACTCTCAAAGGACGCGTTCCTTTCCTTCATTTCTTTGACGGTTTCAGAACTTCTCATGAAATTCAGAAAATTGAAGCCTGGGACTATGATGACTTAAAAGAACTCACCGATATGGATGCGGTTGCAGCCTTCCGTAAGCATGCCTTGAATCCGGAACACCCTGTAACACGCGGTACTGCACAAAACCCTGATATCTTCTTCCAGGCCAGAGAAGCAAGTAATGCTTATTACACCGCAATTCCTGGTATTGTTGAAGATTACATGAATAAGGTTAATGCAAAAATCGGTACTGACTATAAATTATTCAACTATTACGGTGCTGCCGATGCAGAACACGTAATCATCGCTATGGGTTCCGTATGTGATACCATCGATGAAACAATTGATTACTTAACCGCTTCCGGTGCAAAAGTCGGCGTTATCAAAGTAAGACTTTACAGACCTTTCAGCGCAAAACATTTAATCGATGTAATTCCTGATACCGTAAAACAAATCAGCGTATTAGACAGAACGAAAGAACCCGGTGCTCTCGGCGAACCTTTATGGCTTGATATCGTTGCAGCTTTAAAAGGTACTAAATTCGATGCGGTTCCTATCTTATCAGGACGTTACGGTTTAGGTTCCAAAGATACTACACCTGCTCAGATTATCGCTGTTTACAACAATACGGAAAAGAGTCTTTTCACAATGGGTATTGTGGATGACGTTACAAATCTTTCCCTGGATATCACAGAAAATCCTAACACAACTCCTGAAAGCACAATCAGCTGCAAATTCTGGGGTCTTGGTGCGGATGGTACTGTTGGTGCCAACAAAAACTCCATTAAGATTATCGGCGATCATACTGACATGTATGCTCAGGCATATTTCTCTTATGACTCCAAAAAGTCCGGTGGTGTTACTATCTCCCACTTACGTTTTGGTAAAGACCCGATTAAGGCTACTTACTTAATCAGCAAAGCTAATTTCGTAGCATGCCATAATCCTTCCTACATAAATAAATACAACATGGTTCAGGACTTAAAAGACGGCGGTTCTTTCCTTCTTAACTGCGGCTGGACTATGGAAGAAATTGAACAGCATTTACCTGGACAGGTAAAACGCTATATTGCAAAACACAATATTAAATTCTACACCATTGACGGTATCACCATCGGTAAGGAAATCGGTCTTGGCGGACGTATCAATACCGTTCTTCAGGCAGCCTTCTTTAAACTTGCCAACATTATACCGGTAGATGATGCTGTTAAATATATGAAAGCTGCCGCTACTGCTTCTTACAGCAAAAAAGGCGATGCAATTGTTAAGATGAACCATGATGCAATTGAACGTGGCATCACAGATGTAAAAGAAATCGAAGTTCCTGCTTCCTGGGCTGATGCTGCTGATGAAGATTTATCAACGAAGGCAGTCGGAGCAAGAAAAGATGTCGTAGATTATGTAAATAACATTCAGAACGTTATGAACGCACAAAACGGAGACAGCCTTCCTGTTTCAACTTTCGTTAATGCTGCTGACGGTACCTTCCCTCTTGGTTCCGCTGCATTTGAAAAACGCGGTATTGCAGTTGACGTACCAAGCTGGAATCCGGATAATTGTATCCAGTGTAACTTCTGTTCTTATGTTTGTCCTCACGCTTCCATCCGTCCCGTAGCTATGACAGAAGCTCAGGCTGCTGCTGCTCCGGAAGGCGCATCTACAATGAACTTAACCGGTATGGCAGGTTATACCTTCGCTATATCCGTATCCGCACTTGACTGTCAGGGCTGCGGTTCCTGCGTAAATGTTTGTCCTGGTAAGAAGGGTGAAAAGGCTTTAGTAATGAAGAGCCTGGACAGCCAGTTAGATTCCCAGAAATTATTTGACTACGGCGTAGAAATCGGATATCCCGATGAAGTTGTTGCTAAATTTAAGGAAACCACGGTAAAAGGCAGCCAGTTCAAACAGCCTTTACTTGAGTTCTCCGGTGCCTGCGCAGGCTGTGGTGAAACACCTTATGCGAAATTAGTAACTCAGTTATTTGGTGATAGAATGTACATTGCCAATGCTACCGGATGCTCCTCAATCTGGGGTGGTTCCGCACCTTCCACACCTTACACCGTTAACAAAGACGGACGCGGTCCTGCCTGGGCTAACTCCTTATTCGAAGATAATGCAGAATTTGGTTATGGTATGGCTTTAGCTCAGAAAGCATTAAGAACACGCTTAATCTCTTCTGTAGAAGCTCTTGCTTCCGTAGTAGACAGCGCTGATGTGAAAGCTGCATGTGATCAGTATCTTGCAACAATCGATTCCAGCGTGTCCAACGGACCTGCTTCAAGAGAACTTCTTGCAGCATTGGAAAGCAGCAAGATTGAAAATGCAGATAAAGATAACATCCTTGCTAACAAAGATTTCTTATCCAAGAAATCCCAGTGGATCTTCGGTGGTGACGGATGGGCTTATGACATCGGTTTCGGCGGCTTAGACCATGTAATTGCCAGCGGCGAAGATGTTAATATCTTAGTATTTGATACCGAAGTTTACTCCAATACAGGCGGACAGTCTTCCAAAGCTACTCCTACCGGTGCCATCGCTCAGTTTGCTGCCGGCGGTAAAGAAGTAAAGAAGAAAGACTTAGCTGCTATTGCAATGAGCTACGGTTATGTATATGTTGCACAGATCGCACAGGGTGCCGATTACAACCAGTGTGTGAAGGCATTTGTAGAAGCTGAAAGCTATCCCGGACCTTCCATCGTTATCGCTTATGCTCCATGTATCAACCATGGTATCAAAGGTGGTATGAAGGGTGCTCAGACAGAAGAAAAACGTGCGGTTGCTGCAGGTTACTGGCATTTATTCCGCTTCGATCCTCGTTTAGAAGAACAGGGCAAGAATCCATTCCAGTTAGACTCCAAAGAGCCTACTGCTGATTATCAGGAATTCATCACCAGCGAAGTTCGTTACAGTTCTCTTGCACGTCTTAATCCGGAAAGAGCTGCTGAATTATTTGCGAAAGCAGAAAAGAACGCGAAAGCTAAATATGTTAAGTTAGCAAGAATGGCACAGAACTAATTAAATAGTTAATTCATATAAAAGGTTAATAAGAAAAAAGCACTCGGTTCATTTCGAACTGAGTGCTTTTTTCTTAAATCGAATCGATGTTGAGTGCTCTCTTTATTTTATAAAATCCATTACCGCCATGATAACCGGGATGGTGATAAGCGCACCTAACGTGGTCATGGCAAAGATTTCAGAAGCATAAAGGGCATTCTTTTGATAACGTATGGCAAAGACTGTTCCTGTGGCTCCGGTGGGACAGGCGGCAGCCAGTACTGCAGCGGCCAGCACCGGAACTTCCAGCTGTAGTTTGCTGTAAATCAGCAGTACTATAACGGGTATGAAAATAAGTTTTAAAAAAACTGCCAGATAAATCCGCGGCTTTATAAATATCTTCCAGATATTAGTCTGTGCAATGGTTACACCTGCAATTATCATTGCTAACGGTGTATTCATAGCAGCCACATATTCCATGGAGTCAAATATAATAGCCGGAACCCTTATCTGGGCTATAAAAAAGATAAAACCCAGGATAATGGAAACCAGCGTCGGAGAGATCAAAGTTTTTATCATTGTTTTAGGACTCTGGACTCCATTCATCATTATAAGTCCCTGGGTCCAGAGAAACAGATTAAATATGGTTATATAAGCAGTAATATAAAATACTCCTTCACTTCCGAATATTCCGTTAATGATAGGAATTCCGATAAATCCACAGTTGGAGTAAATTACAGAAAAACGCTCAATGACAACATCCGGATTCCTGCCTCGCAGTAATACATAAGCCGCCAGTATGCCAAACAAATGAGTAATTACAGCAAGCCCTAATGATATTAATAAACCGGTCAGTAATTCTTTGCTGAACTCTCTTTGAAAGGAATTAAAAATCAGAAACGGTGAAACCAGCATTAATAACAAGTCGGATAATTTTTTATTAAAGGACTCATCGATTAACTTTAATTTATAACAGATATAACCCACCAGTATTAGAATAAACATAATTAGAATCTGATTCAGTACAGTATTGGCTAAGGACATGATGTTCTCCTGCATTGCTTTCTTATTCAGTATATTTTAGTAAAAACAAAAGGTTCTTCCGGTCAGACAAATCAGAACCGGAACCTGGCCAGGGAAGCATCCATCTTTTCAGCCATACCGGAAAGGTTTTTACTTAGATTCAGTACTTCCTGCATATAATTAGACTGCTCTCCTATTGATTGGGATACTTCCTCCGTTCCGGAAGCGTTCTCCTCGGAAACCGCCGACAGATTCATCATAATTTTTACAACTTCATTTTTCTTATTGCCCATCTCTTCAACAGAACGGTTAATGACCTCTATGGCCTTCCTTGTATCTTCTATGGATTCTGCAATACCCTCAAACTTTAAACGTGTCATTTCTACGCTGCCCGATTGCTGTGAGACAATTGCCGCTACTTCATCCATTTTTTCAACGGAACCGGCTGCCTTTTCCCGCAGGTCATTAATTACACCGGCAATTTCTCTGGAAAGCCTGTCGGCGTTCTCTGCTAAAATCCGCACTTCTTCCGCAACGACGGAGAATCCCTTGCCGGCATCTCCGGCTCTGGCTGCTTCAATTGCAGCATTTAAGGCAAGTAGATTGGTCTGTTTGGCTATTCCTCCGATCATATGACTGATCTCTTCTATTCTCCGGGCACTTTCATGGGTATCCAGAATGACTTGCTGGATTTCCTTAGAGATGCTGCTGTTTGCTTTGGTCTTTTCCACTAAATCCTCCAGTATGGAGAATCCTTCTTCTTTCATCCGCTCAACACTCTCTGCGGAAGCTTTCAGTCCTTCCATATTCGTGTATTCCTGATTAATAAGTGACTCCATCTCACTGATCTTTCCGGCGCCGTCCTGGGTATCCTCTGCCTGCTGGTGACTGCCGTCTGCGATCTGTTCAATGGTGCCTGCTGCTTCCTTCATCATAAGAAACGACTGCTCAATCATCTGATCCAGATTTCCGGACAAGGAATTAATTGACTTGGAGATTTCCGCATTCTCCTGTAAAAGTTTCCGGAATAAATCGGCAATCGTTTGAAATGCAATGGTAAGTCTGCCGGTTTCATCCTTTCTTTTTCGGTATTTCTCCTCCAGCTGTCCTGTGAAATCACCGCCTGCCATCTCGTGACAGATTTTTGTCAGGTAACCCAGAGGTTTCGCGATCCGGTCAGATATGAAATACACCACTCCAAACCCAATTAACAGGGATAACAGTGTGATAAGGACAAAACTGCCCCTTAAACTATCAAGGGCAGATAAAACTTCACTTTTATTGATTTCCAAAGCAAAGGACCAACCCAGATCGCCAATAGGAGCATACCCCATATACTTGGTTTCCCCGTCAGCCTTATAGGCTCCAAAGCCAACCTTTCCGTTAGCCATATCCTGCTGGAATTGTTCGAAATTCTCAAACCCCAGCAGATTTTGTCCTTGCTGGCCTTCTGTAACGGAAGCGGATGTAACCGCATCTGCTGCCTGTGTAGCTGATGATACTCCATCCGCCGCACTTGCTCCGTCCTTACCGGTCTGAGCGGATACCTGATTTAATACGGACGCCAGCTTTTCCTTATCGGAATGAGCAATGGTATTGCCGTGGCGGTTCATAATATAAGCGTTTCCTGACTCTCCGTATGTAATCTGACTGGCCAGTTCTCCCAGTTCATAAGCGTCTCTTAATCCGATAAGGACACCTTCTACTTTTGTACCGTCCATAACCGGCACGGCATAGACCATAATAATCTGATTATCCTTTATAACCATGGGATCTGAGACTACTCTTTCCCCATTCAAGCCTCTTTTTATGTAATCTTCCCCGCTTAAATCGCTGTGTCCTCCGTCTTCATATATGGCTTGTCCTGCTGTATTGACGAAGGCCATGTATAAATATCCCGCTCTATTTGTTTCCTTTTGCAGAATATTCATGACTTTTTGATCATAAGCATCCGCAGCTTCCGAATTATAGAATAATTCATTGGCAGCAACTGCTTCAAGGGAATTCAGGTATTGGCTGATTCCTGCATTTACCGCCTGGCTCGCTTCCATAGCAAGCTGGGACATTGACTTTTCCGTGTCCGCTATTAAAGCCTTACTGGAGGCTTCAAATGATATGAAACCCATACCGGAACAAATAATCAGGATCAGAATTCCGAAAAGCAATGTCATTTTTGTTTTTATTGTTTTCATGTAAATCCTCCTTATGCAATCGCACTGCGAGTAATCCATCTTCTTTTGCAAAACCAACCTAAAATCCATTCTAGTTGCGGTTTACTTTAAAGTCAATACATGAAATTGTAAATTTAAGCTTTCTTGTAAATTATTATCATTTAGCCCGTTCAATATAGTTTATAAAATATGAAAAATGCTTTCTGCCGATATTACAGGAGGTTTTAGCCGCTTTATAATCCCAGACACCTGCGCCGGACAGTATAAAAATAAACAGGGGTAAAGTCTGTATCCAGAACAAGGTCACATCCGTTAAGCCATGTACCAGCGCAGCCGCCGACACCGCCAGAATAAGGGGGGAAACCTTCGTCTTTTTCTCTTTAAAACAATGTATAAGCACCCGGATATAATACCTTATAAAATACAGTATTAAAAGTACCGTACCGATTACACCGTAATTCATCAGATTATCCAGGAGCAGGTTGTGTGTATGAGGTATCAGATTCCCCTCTTTAAAACTTAAAAAAGCACAGGACATAGCTCCGTGGCCCAACAGAGGACTTTCAAGAAGCTTTTTCACCGCAAAATCCCATATCTGCAGACGCATCCCCAGGGTTTCTCCGGCATCGGACAAACGCGGGATCAGTTCAACATTTAATACCAGAATAAGAAAGCCGGCTACAGCCCCGCAGCAGATCCACAGCGCTAACAGCCTGAATTTCTTCATAATTGGCAGTAATACAGCCACACCTATAAAAACCTCCACCCAGGCAAACATACTCTCACTCAGATATATGCTGATTACATTCATAATCCCGATAAACCAGTACATCCACTTCAGATCTTCATCGGTCAGTATCTTATAGGCGCAGATAATGATTACCGTAGCTGTAATGGTCCCGAAATAATTCGGATGTAAAAACATAGCCGAAATCCTGTTATAACTATAATAATCATCCAGTGCTGATATCACGAATTTCTGGGTAATGGCACAACTGGAGCTGATAATACTTAAGATACATACCAGTGTTAAAATTCTTTCATAAAGTTCTTCCGTCATAAAACTACGCTGAAAATAACCGATCATTACAGCCAGTATCAACCCAATGCCGGCACCGGTGCCAAACCAATTTCTAAAAAACAAGGCTTCCAGCAAATAAAATGCTAAAAACAGAATTATGTACCTGGAATTCTTTTGGGATAAAATTATTTTACGGGTCTGAGGATTTAATGCAAGATAGATTCCTAAACCGGCCAGGATAATACCTGCGAAAATATATGGTAAAAATATGGAGGTTACGGTAAGTATTATTATATTGGTATAGGTTAAAGACTCGTCCAGCTGACGTCTTATAACCGCTTTGTTTTCTATTATTATTTCTCTTTTCATATGAGAAAAATCTCCTATAAAAATTTAAAAGGAATTGGTAAAACCGTGTTATAATTTCCTTTCAGATTGTAGTGACCGCCTAACCTGGAATTCATGAAGGGCTGGCGATAGTATAACATCGAACTATATTAGCATATAAAAAAGGATTAATCAACCGTTTTCACCGTTCTTTCACAATTTTTGTTCATTTTTAATTAACAATTTATTCATATATTAATAAATTTAGTACATTTATGAATATTATGAAGATTATGTAATATCGTTAGTTCCGAACCGTTAAAGAGTAGGTTTTGGATTTGTTATTCTTTAATATGTTCTTATTTTTATTAATAAAATCTTGGTTTTCTATAATACATTCACGATTCTCCTAATACATTCTTGGTTTTCTGTAATTCAATCTTGGTTCTACCTAATACATTCTTGGTTCTCCTAATACATAATTCAATCATGGTTCTACCTAATACATTCTCTGTTTTCTATAAATTCATTCTTGATTTTCCTAATACATTCTTGGTTTTCTATAATTCAATCTTGGTTCTACCTAAAGCATTCTTGGTTTTCTATAAATTCAATCTTAGTTCTACCTAATACATTCTTGGTTTTCCTAATACATAATACAATCTTATTTCTACCTAAAACATTCTTGGTTTTCTATAAATTCAATCTTAGTTCTATCTAATACATTCTTGGTTTTCTATAATTCAATCTTGGTTCTACCTATAATACAAACTTTGTCTTCTTTGATGCGTTCATGTCTTCTACCTACATTCATAGTTTCCTATAATTCAATCTTTGTCTTTTATGATACGTTCATGTTTTCTACAATACATTCCTGATTCTCTAAATACATTCCTGGTTCTCTATATACATTCTTGGTTCTCTATATTTCATTTCCAAAATTAATCTTGGTACTATACATAAGAAGAATCATCTATAAACTAGTAAGTTGTATGTAAACAAACCCTCTTGAGAAAAATTAAAATTTTGCTTAAAAGGAAACACTGTAACACATCACGCCTGGACATCAGGTGTTTTTAAAACTCTCTATATAAGAAGAGCGGATATGCTGCCCTGACTAGACAGTATATCCGCTCTATACTTTATTCATTTTCCGTTTTTTATGCTATGTCCGGCTTCAGACATATGATAACAGGAAACTTTACAGTTAAATTATAAATCAAAATTTACACGTTTAAATATACCTACTACTAAATCAGCAGATACGCGGCAGACCTTCCCCATAAAGGATATCAATTACACGGCTGCCCTGCAGGACGGTTGTCATAACAACCCCGCTGCCTTCTTTTACTCTTCCTATTATAGCTGCATTTTCGCCGTATTTGCTCTTTCGTATTATAGTCAGAGCTTTCTCAGCTTGTGCTTCCGGCACGACTGCCAGCATCTTGCCCTCATTGGCCATTTAGAGAGGATCAAGGCCCAAAATATCACAAAAGCCTCTGACCTGGCTGCTTATGGGAAGAGAAGCTTCATAGATCTCCACCCCGCAGGAAGAACGTTGGGCGGCTTCATTTAATACGGTAGCCAGACCGCCTCTGGTTACATCTCTCATGCAGTGTACTTTTATATCGTTATCCAATAGATTTTTTACCATGACCCTAAGAGGTGCGCAGTCACTTTTAATGCTATTTTCAATTCCCATCCGATGGGACATAATGGCAGCATGATGTTCACCCAGATTTCCGGAGAGGATAATGGCATCCCCGGGGCGGCATTTGGATATGCTGATGCCGGTTTTCTGGATTTCGCCTATACCGGAAGTATTAATATAGATACCGCCTTTACCTTCGATTACTTTGGTATCGCCTGCTACAATTTTGACCTTAGCTTCTTTGGCTGCCAGGGACATGGAAGCGGCAATCCGGTCTATCATATCCAGATCGGCACCTTCTTCCAATATAAAGCCGGTGGTCAGGTATTTTGGCATAGCACCCATCATTAACAGGTCATTTACGGTTCCGCAGACGGCGACCTTACCAATATCCCCTCCTCTAAATACCAGGGGGGTTACCACAAAGGAATCCGTGGTATACGCAATTTTTCCGTTTACGGAAAGTACTGCCGAATCCTCCATCTTTGCCAGTATTTTATTATCAAAATTTCTAAGAAAGATATCATGGATCAGACTGTCTGTCTGCTTTCCGCCGCTTCCGTAAGCCATATCTATCTTCATGCTTTTCCCCATTTCTGTTACAATATTTTTTATGGGTAAGGTACACGGCTGCCGGCCGTGCCCCTATCCTTCTTGCTGCTTAAGCTGTTTAGAATAAAGAAATCGGTCAGACGGCCTATTTCCTTAATTTAACGTTCAAAGCACAGACTGCCAGCTCCTCATTCGCACCGTTCGTTTTAAACCAAGTTGCTGCTCTTACCAGTAGGTTCGTGTCACACCAAAGTAAAAAATAACAGTAAAACACTTTCAATCTGCCTGCCTGTTTTTATACCAGATACCGCAGGCACCTTCCGTAGATACCATACATGGCCCAATGGCATTAAGCGGGGAGCAGACCGTTTTAAACAGCGGACATTCAGCGGGAGTAATTCTCCCCAGAATAACATCCTGGCAGCTGCAGCCCTTTGGCATATTTTCCGTATAGTCTGTAATCCGGCTGCCTGCATCGTATTCTTCATATTCTTTCCTTAATTTCATTCCGGAATTCTTAATAATGCCAATACCTCTCCAGTAATCGTCGGCTGCCTCAAAATACTTGTCTGTAATTGCCAGAGCCTTTTGATTCCCGTCCTCTGTCACAGAACTGGTATACAGGTTCTTCATGGTAAACTGATTTTTTCTGATCTGATTGAGTATCTCGTCCACCGCTGCCAGTATGTGCTCACCTTCAAAACCTGCCACAACAAAGGGTTTGTGATATTTTTCAGCCAATTCCTTATAAATTCCACAGCCGGTAATGACACTGACATGTCCGGGACAAAGGAAAGCATCTATATTTTCTTCCATTTCACATAAGAAGGAAAGTGCCGGAAGTATAGTCTTTAGAGAGGTCAATAATTTCAGATTTTTTATATTGTTTTGTATTATCTCCTCCAGCATCAGGGCATATATAGGCGTAGTTGTTTCAAACCCTACGGCTGCAAAGATAAAGTTAGTCCCCGGTTCTTCCATTGCCATTTTGACAGCTGCAAGAGGGGAATACAGTATTCTAACACAACCACCTGCTGCCTTGGCCTCCGTCAAAGAATAACGGTTTCCTTTTACCTTCATCATATCCCCGAAGGTTAATACACAGGTATTATCCGTTTGACAGTAGTCCACCAGCTTGTCGATATAAGCGGACGCCGTAACACAGACCGGACATCCGGGTCCGGAGATCAGCTGAATCTGCGGAGATAACAGGCTGCGGATTCCGTTTTTAAAGATACTGGAGGTATGGGTGCCGCAAACCTCCATAATCTTTATTTTTCTCCCGGAATAGTTTTTTAATTCATCCTTTACCTGTTCGAGCGTCTTCATTTTGGTCCTCCTCAAGTTCTTCAAAAATACCAATGAGCTCTTCGGCCATATCCTTTTTCATAACCTCCAGTGCAAATCCGGCATGAATCAGTATATAATCCCCGACACTAGCCTCCACCAATTTTACATTTGCTTCACAGATATTATTCAAGACATCCACTTTAGCGATATCACCATTTATTTCAACAATTTTACCAGGTACTGCAACACACATAACATATCCTCCTTCTTACGGATGACCGGGCTTTTCATTCTCCTGTAAACTCATTAAACCGATATAGGTCTGCCCAAGACTTATACAGCCGTCATTTGGCGGTACGGCCAAATTAACAAATACCTGAAATCCGTCTTCTCTTAAAAGCTTTAAAACTCTCTCGGTAAGCACCGTATTTTGAAACACACCGCCACTTAAGGCTACGGTGCTGATCCCTTCTTTTTCCCGGAGCCGGTTGCTTACTTCCAGTACGGCGTCGGCTGCCGCATAATGAAATCCCAAGGCCAGAGCGGATCGGTCAGCCGTTTTTCTTAAGCTTGTCATGGTTTTTAACAAGGGACTTGGATCTATTTCAATTATGCCACTTTTTTCATAGATTGCAAAGGCAAGTTTTACCGGTGCTATCCGGTTTCTTACCGCCAGTACCGCTTCCTTTTCCAGCAGGGCGGCACATTCTCCTTCATAGCGGTTTTCCTGACAGATTCCAAGAATGGAGGATACGGCATCAAAAAGCCTTCCCATACTGGAGGATAAAACCGTATTAACTTTGTGACGGAGGGCAGCGCTAATAAGCTCAAGCCGGTCATCTCCTACCTCTTCTTCCAGCCCGGCCTGCAATAAAAAGCATGCAGCTGTCTTTTTACCGTCCCGCATGGAGCTGTCTCCCCCAAGCATAGGGGTATAACTTAGTTTAGCCGCCCGTTTAAACCTGGCGCCTTCACAGATAAGAAACTCACCGCCCCATATATTACCGTCACAGCCGTAGCCAGTCCCGTCAAAAGCAATACCGATTACCGGCCCGCTTAAATCGTGTTCTGCCATAACCGAGGCGATATGTGCATGATGATGCTGTACCGGCAGTACCGGAATCCCCAGTGTCTTAGTATAGGAAGCAGAATGATAATTCGGATGTTGATCACACACCGCAAGTGCCGGATTCACATGAAAAAGTCTCTTTAAATCTTCAACGGAGGCTTGATATTCCTCCAACACACTCTGCTCTTCCAGATCACCAAAGTACTGAGACACCACCGCACTGCCCTTTTTATACAAACAGAAAGCTGCCTTTAAATCCCCGCCGGCTGCAAAAATCTCCGTTTCGCTGCCTTTGTGGGATAAAAATACCGGATAAGGCACATAACCTCTGCTTCTACGGATGATCTGAGGTTTAGAGTCTATGACCTTAGCCACGGAATCGTCCACGGAACGAAGAATTTGTCTCTTGTGATATAAAACCCCATTTAAATAAGGGGTAGGAAGCTTAAAAATTTCCTCCTCCGCTTTCATAATAGGCTTCCCGGAAAGATTGGCGCTGGTCATAACCAGGGGGCCGCAGCTTTTCGTTAACAGAAGCTGAAGCGGTGTATACGGTAAAAATGCGCCGCAGTAAATTCCTCCTTTGTTCACTGCCTGGGCCATCTGTTTTTCTTTTTGGTAAAGTAATACGATGGGCCTGGCCTTAGAAAGAAGTAATTTTCTCTCTTCCTGGGAAACAAAGCAGTATTCTTCGATGGAGTCCATGGTCTCAAACATTACGGCAAAGGGCTTTTCCTCCCGGCCTTTTAATCTACGCAGATTCGTGACCGTTTCTTCAAGAAAGGGGGAACATACAAAATGATATCCGCCAATCCCTTTCACGGCCAGGATACCACCGGATTTCAAAATCCTTTCCGCTTCCAGCAGGGCTTCTTCATTCACAAGATCATTTAGGATGATAAAAGGACCGCAGTCATAACAGGATATGGTCTGGGCATGGAACCGTCTGCTTTCTGCCGCCGTATATTCCTTCCTGCAGCTGGGACACATAGGAAACTCCTCCATACTGGTTGTATGCCTGTCATAGGGCAGGGATTTTAGAATGGTATATCTTGGTCCGCAGGAGGTACAACTGATAAAGGGATTCCGGTATCTGCGGTTACTGTCCGTAAAAAGCTCCTTCTGACAGGTTTTGCAGACGGGCAGATCCGGGGGAATAATGGAGATTTCCTGATCTGAACCGCTTTCTAAAATTTTAAAGTCCAAAAAAACTTCTGTTTTGATTTTCTCTGTCTCCAGGTGGACAATTTCATAATCCTTGTCGTCATCACCCTCAAACTCCTTTAAAAATGCTTCCAACTTATACGCTGTAGCCTGTGCAATTATCTCCACAATGCCGCCTATATTTCTAACGGTACCCTTAATACCATATTTTATGGCATTGCGAAATACAAGGGGTCTGAAACCAACCCCTTGTACCATTCCAAAAATTCTTATTCTATTGGTTATAATCTGTTCTTTATCCATTCTGCTGCTTCCTCAAAACCTTCTTCTGTTTTGCAGGATACTTTAATTACCGGTGCTGTTTTATTTAACGCCCTGACACCCTTTAAGAAGAATTCTTCATCGAAATCCAGGTAAGGTATCAGGTCACATTTATTCAATATTATAATATCTGCTTTTTCAAACGCCAGAGGGTACTTATAGGGTTTATCGCTGCCTTCCGTAACGGTGGAAATCAGCATCTTAGCATGTTCTCCAATCATAAATTCCGCCGGGCAGACCAGATTTCCGATATTTTCGATAAACAATACCCCGTCTTTTAAACCTAATTCCTCGGCTGCTTTTCCGATTAATGGAGAATCCAGATGGCAGGCTCCTCCCGTATTAATCTGTATGGCTTTTACCCCCAGGGATTTCAGCCGGATCGTATCAAAATCAGCTTCTATATCACCTTCTATAACATAAGAAGTAACACCTTCCAAACGTTTAATTAATTGAATCAGCGTTGAGGTTTTACCGGCTCCCGGAGCCCCCATAACATTAATGGCATATATTCCGTTTTTCGTAAAGGATGAATTAATCTGGGAAGCGACTTCATCGTTTTTATCATAAACGGATTGCATGATTTCTATTTCTTTATTCTCTGACATTATAAAAATCCTTTCTTAATCATCCATACCGGAAAATAAAAATTTATCGGTGTACAAAGACACTGTATGATCCGGAAAAGATGTATAGCAGAAGGAGCTCTCTTTCTCAGTTTGTTGAACCGTCCAGACAGACCCAGGGATTCACAAAAACCTTATCTGTTATATTTCAATGGATTTAATGTAAAATTCCTGGCCAATCTCTGTTGGTACTCCTTCTCCTTTACAATTAGGGCATTCAAAGGTAAACGGTTTTCGTACAAATAATTCACCGCAGACAGAACACTTTAACTTAGGTATTATACGTTCAATATTCAGCTTTGCATGTTCACATAAGCTTCCTTCTGCAATGATTTCAAAATACAATTCAATAGAACTTGCTACATATCCCGAATAATCCCCAACGATGAGGTTAATCTGTTTTACCTCTCGGGCTTCGTTTTTAGCGGCGTATTCCTCTGCTATTTCAATTATTCTCTGGGTTATCGGATACTCGTGCATTTGTATATTCATCCTTTACACTGCCAAATGAAGGTTCGGTATAATCATTGTCCATCCTTAAACACTTTTTCGGACAAACTTCATTGCAGTAATTACATTGGATACATTTCAGTCTTTCAATACTCCAGGAAGCAGCCGC
>JAEZSL010000079.1 GCA_023443925.1 Bacillota bacterium
GCCTTAATATCATTATATACATCGTATATCTGATTTGATAAGTCAAGTGACGAAAATTGCTCTAACATATGCCTTCCTCCTTTCGGTTATAATTAAGCATATGCAAGAGCAATATTTTTCATGACTATTGTTTGTTACATTTATTCTTTAAATATAATTCAATCCCTTACTTTATTATATTTTTACGAAATAAGAGGTTTTAACCTATAATTCGTAAAACTTTATGATGACTTTTCCTAAATGGCTTGAAACCAATTCCAAAATGGCTTAAACCAATCCTATCAGTTACATTTATCATATATACTTTTTATTTTAATTATTATATGTTATGTTTTCTGATATTATCGATTCATAAAAGTCCGTTTTATTTATTCCATTTCAACTCGGAGTATTCTCTTCTTTTATCTCTGAGAAGCAGATCCGTAACAGCCTCTTCCGGGGATTTGTTTTCAAACAGCACCAGATTAATCTGTTCTACAATGGGCATTTCCACCTCGTACTTCTTTGCAAGACCAAGAGCTGCCTTGGCAGAAAACACACCTTCCACGATCTGTTTTACTTCAGCCATCGCTTCATCCATGGAATATCCTTTGCCGATAAGATAACCGGCATTACGGTTACGGCTATGCTTACTGGTACAGGTAACAAATAAATCACCTACACCGGACAGGCCTGCAAAAGTCTCGATCTTTCCACCCATGGCTACACCTAAACGGCTGATTTCCGCAATTCCTCTGGTCATAAGCGCCGCCTTGGTATTATCACCGAAGCCCAGGCCATCTGCGATACCTGCTGCCAGAGCGATAACATTTTTAATGGAGCCTCCAAGTTCAATACCGATCACATCCGGACTGGTATACACGCGGAACCTCTCGCTCATAAAAACATCCTGTATAAAGTAAGCGGTGGCTTTGGAATCTGCACCTACTACACAAGTAGTAGGAATCCCGCGGCTCACTTCTTCCGCATGACTTGGCCCGGACATAACGGCTACATCCGCATTGTTTAATTCTTCTTTTAAAATATCAGTTAAGGTATCCAGAGTAGTCTCTTCAATACCCTTACCTACATTAACTACAATCTGGTTTTCGGGAATAAAGGGTTTTGCAAGTTTTGCAGTGCTCCGAACAAAGGGTGAGGCAACAGCAAATACAATTAATTCCTTATCCTTACAGGAAGAAGCAAGGTCATCCGAAATGATTACGGAATCCGGAAGTTTTATTCCGGGAAGCTTGTCCTTTAACTCTCTCTCCGTCTTTAAAAGCTCCACTTCTTTCGCAAGTGCCGACCAGAGCGTGACTTCATGTCCGTTATTTCCTAATAAAATCGCAATCGCGGTTCCCCACGCTCCAGCTCCCAATATGCTAACCTTTGCCATGTTCAATGCCTCCTTATTTTTCAATCTTTATCTTTTGACCTATTTTATTTTCTGTTCCGCTTAAAAGCCTTTTTATATTGGAACGATGCTTTATAAAAGCTGATATGGTAAATATCAGGCTGATTATAAGCATATGTAGGTTCCCTGTATACATAATAACAATCCATACGGGAAACAGAACTGAAATCAAAAGGGAGCCCAGAGATACATATCTGGTTACTGCTACGGCAATTAAGAATATGATAAAAGCGGCTAAACCCAGGCGCCAGTCAAAGGCAAACATAACACCGCCGGTGGCAGCAATTCCCTTGCCGCCTTTAAAATTAAGCCAAAAGGGAAAGTTATGCCCCAGTACGACACCAAGCCCTGCATATAAAGGCAGAAGCTGGCCATAACTGTCATCCTGGATCAGGAAACGGACCAGTAAGACAGGAAGAATAGCTTTAATGGCATCTCCTAAAAATGTGAGAAATCCGGCTTTCCAGCCCAGCGTCCTGAGGGCATTGGTCGTACCCGCATTACCGCTGCCATAATTTCTGATATCAATCTTATTTATCTTACCGATTACATAGGCTGTTGAAAAGCACCCGAAACCATAACCTATGATTAAGCAAACCAATATTTTAAATAACATATTATTCTTTTTCCTTTCGCTCCCTAATGAAAAACTTCAATGATGTTCCTTTAAAACCAAAGGCTTCTCTGATTTTATTTTCAATATATCTGGTATAGGAAAAATGCATCAGAGATTTGTCATTGACAAATATTACAAAAGTTGGCGGTTTTACGGATACCTGGGTGATATAATAAAGTCTTAAGCGTTTTCCCTTATCGGAAGGTGGCTGCTGCATTGCAACAGCTTCCGTCATGATTTCATTTAATACCCCTGTGGCAACCCGTAAGTTTTGATTCTGGATAACCTGTTCGATCAATTCAAACAATTTCGGCATTCTCTGGCCGGTTAATGCTGATATATAGATCATTTCGGCATAAGGCATGTAAGCAAGGGTCTCTTTTATTTTAGCCGTATACTGGTATATGGTCTTATCGTTCTTTTCAATGGCATCCCATTTATTGACGGCAATAATAACACCTTTTCCGCGTTCATGGGCAATTCCGGCTATTTTAGCATCCTGTTCCGTAACCCCTTCTTCCGCGTCAATTACAAGAACTACTACATCCGCACGTTCAACCGCAGAGACGGTTCTTACGATACTAAAGCGTTCGATCTCTTCCTTGATTTTACTTTTGCGGCGCAGACCCGCTGTATCAATAAACACGTACTCTTTTCCATGAAATTTTACGGTAGTGTCGATGGCATCCCTGGTGGTACCGGCAATGTCAGATACGATAACTCTTTCTTCACCGATTAATTTATTAATAATAGAGGATTTGCCTACATTTGGTTTTCCTACAATGGCAATTCTTGGGCGTTCATCCTCTTCTTCCTGCATGTCTTCCGGGCGGAAATGCTTGATTACTTCATCCAGCATATCACCTAAGCCCAATCTTGATGCAGCGGATATGGGCAGCGGATCACCGATACCCAGGTTATAAAATTCATATACATCGGGCATTAGTTTTTCAAAACTGTCTACTTTATTCACTACTAAAACAATGGGTTTGGTAGAACGTCTTAACATATCAGCTACTTTAAAGTCATCGTCTACCAGCCCCTGCCTTACATCTACAAGAAACATAATGACATCGGCCGTATCAATGGCAATTTCAGCCTGTTGTCTCATGTAAGTCAGTAAAACATCACTGCTCTCCGGTTCTATACCACCGGTATCTATCATGGTAAATTGCTTATCCAGCCAGGTAACATCCGCATAGATACGGTCTCTTGTTACACCGGGTATATCCTGGACGATTGCAATACGTTCTCCTGCCAGAACATTAAATAAGGTTGACTTTCCTACATTCGGTCTGCCAACAATAGCTACGATTGGTTTACTCATATTATTTTCTCCTTATGTCTTAATTTACTACGGCATTGATTAAGGACTTTCCGTCTGATTGTACAATACGGATTTGTGTTTGTAAAGCATTTTTAATATCATCTAAGGTAAAATCATCCAATAATACGTCCTCGCCGTCCCGTAATAAAACGTCAGGTAAAATCAAATAATCTCCTAAATCTTTTCCTTTTAACTGGTTTATAATATCCTGTCCTGTCAATAATCCTGCCACGGTTATATCGTTTCCGAAAAATTCGTTTGTTATAGTATATACGGTTATATGAATATTAGGATATTTTATCCGAACCCGATCCATTAAATTTGTCAGAATCGGTGCTGCCAGTACACCTGTGGCAAGGCATACGGATTTTGTCCGCTCGTCACCGGTTAAGGTGTCATAGTACTCCATAAATTCATCCACCAGAGAACGAACCATTCCTACCCCGTTTTCTATCTGTAAGTATCCTTCATAATTATCGGCTTCCGGAATCGGCAGTCCCGCAGTAATATACCATTCGTCACTGGCATGTATGAAACGGGTTTTATATTTCTCATACAGGCTATCCTGAAAACGATGAATAATGTTTAATACCTTTAGGGCATCTTCCTTTTGGAACTTGTCCAGCTGGATCAGATTATCCCTGTATTTGGTCAATCCTACGGGAACAACGGATACGCTCTGCATATGGGGTATATAGGCCGACAGATCCTGAATGGAGCGTTCTAATTCCTTTCCGTCATTAACACCCTTGCACAGGACAATCTGTCCGTTCATAACAATTCCCGCTTCATATAACCGTTTAATTTTATCCAGGGCTTCCCCGGCAAAACGGTTGTGCAGCATTCTGCAGCGAAGTTCCTTATTGGTGGTATGAATGGATATGTTAATGGGTGATAATTTATAAAATATAATGCGGTCGATATCATCCTCCGACATATTTGTTAACGTAATATAATTACCCTGTAAAAAGGATAATCTTGCATCATCGTCCTTAAAATATAAAGTTTCTCTCATTCCCGGGGGCATCTGATCGATAAAACAGAACATACAGTTGTTTCTGCAGGACCGGTAGGAATCCATCAGACCTTCTTCAAATTCAATCCCTAAATCTTCTTCGTATTCTTTTTCTATTTCCAATTCCCATTCTTCGCCATCCGGCTTTAGAATCAGCAATTCCAAATATTCATCATTTACCGCATAATGATAGTCAAATACATCCTTTATTTCTTTCTCACCAATACGTAACAGCGTATCCCCGGGTTCTATTTCCATTTCTTCCGCGATGCTTCCCGGTGCTACATATTTAATGAGATGACCTTTATTATTCATTGTAAATCTTGTCCTCTCTTATTTTTCCTTTATTAGTATAGCAGTTGTATGAAAAATTATCAAATATAATTTGGCAGGCATTCACAAGAAAACGGCTGCAGATACCCTTACGGGGAAATTAGCAGCCGTTTGTTGTCTAGAATTCCATTCGTTTTTATTCTTTTATAATCTATATTCACGAATCAAGCCTGATTCTTAATTCATTAACCGCCTGGAAATCCAGTTATTCTACTCTCCTTATGAAGTTTACAAGCCGTTTCTCTCATCACCAGAAACACTTGTACCCATCCATCGCTTTTATGCATCCCTCAGCACCCCAGATTTGCAATTTATTTTAGAACTAATTATTTTAGAACTAATTATTTTACATCTCTATTTCAAACAAGAATTTGAGGATAACTTGGCTGCATATCAGAGGTGGATTATAAAGACGCAGGTATGTAACCGCTTAACTTGTATAAATCAAGCGGACGCATTTCCAGCAGCTTTACAAAGGTGGTATCTGGATTTCT
This sequence comes from Bacillota bacterium, assembly GCA_023443925.1. Next base: position 5,182 of record JAEZSL010000079.1, read on the forward strand.
TACTAAAAATTGCTGAACGATTCGGTATCCAATGGCATAGCCTGCACACCATGGTATTCCGTTAGCTTCATCTCCAAACATATATTTACCGTAGTCAACATCCTGTTCGGGATATATTTTAGAATAATGATTATCCCAAAGAACTTTCTCTGTTTCTTTTGACATGTCAAACAGCCATTTTGGTTTTAATGCAGGATAAAAAGATAACGCAAAGCTGTCTGCCTGTCCGTCAATCAGCAGAGAATTGATAAAGCTGTTATCCAGTTCACCGCCGTGTAGTGCGTACCAATAATTTCCCCATACGGCGTGATGATACTCGTGGGCAAAAACATATGGTATCCATTCAAAAAAATTATCTGCCAAAGGGTTGATATTTATCAGCATATTTCCAAAAGTCGAAGTGCCGGCGACACCGTTTTGCTGTTCCTTCACAATAGCATTATCATCAGACAAGGGGTACAACGCTATGTATATGGTATCATCCTCATTCATGGGAAGAGACGATGCTGTTTTTTTAAATATATCTTTTAGGTTATCAAGGTCGATATTATTTAGTAAATCGATCTGTTTTTTAAGTGTCAAAATATCTGTTACCGGTTTTGGTTTTCTATCGGATAAATCAAATGGCGCATATTGGCAAAGGATCTCCCAATACGGATCGATTGCGTATTTATTCCACAGCGTCTCGGCATCTTTCGCATTGTTTTCTATACCTGTCACATAATCCTGAAGGTTCTTGTATACTGCAATAATTTCTAAATTCATCTTTCCTCCCAAAACAGTATTCCATACCGTATCGAAATACTGTCACAAATAATCAAAAAAATTATATCTTGTCATACTTCCATTTTCAAAATATCTTTTACTTTTCCTCCAATACTAAAATTAATACCCTAAGCAACTTATTAGATTATACAATAATTTCCTCTTCATGGCAATTACATTAATACTGTTCATTTAATTTCATCCAAATATTAAAGTGCAAGGTAGAGCGATTAATGAACCATTCATTTCGCAAATTTTACAAAGTTAAAAATTAATTACTACATTAATAAAATTTACTATTGACCGTGACCTTACGTAACCCAATATAATTACCTCACAAACAAAAAACGGTATGATTTTAAAGGATTTTTTAGGATTCATATCGGGGTTTGAATTATTTTTCATATCAAATTTTATTAAACGTGCACATAACATGTGCGGAATGGAGGTATTTATGTTAACTTATTTTATTACCGGAGGTGCCGGATTTATCGGTTCAAATTTTATTCATTATTTATTCCAGAAATATGGAACCGACCTTACTGTTGTGAATCTGGATCTGCTGACTTACGCCGGAAACCTTGATAATTTGAAAGGACTTGACAATTATCCGACATACCACTTTATAAAAGGTGACATCTGTGATGGAAAACTGATTGAGAAGATCATGTCCGAATATGATGTGGATTATGTAGTGCATTTTGCAGCGGAATCTCATGTAGACCGGAGTATTGATGAAGCCGGGGTTTTTGTGCAGACCAATGTAAACGGCACCCTGAACCTGCTCAACTGTGCAAAAAAAGCATGGGCTGTAAAGGATGGATATAAGGATAACCGGAAATTTCTATATATATCCACGGATGAAGTTTATGGCGAATTAGGTCCAAAGGGTTATTTTACGGAAAGCTCACCTCTGGCCCCCAGAAATCCCTACTCTGTCAGCAAAGCGGCAGGGGATATGATGTGCGGTGCTTTTTTTGAGACCTATCAATTTCCGGTTATCCGCACCCGCTGTTCCAATAATTTCGGCCCGCATCAGTTTACGGAAAAATTAATTCCATTATATATCAGTAACTGTATCCAGCATAAAAAACTACCGGTTTATGGAGACGGCAGTGCAGTCAGGGACTGGATCTACGTAATGGATCATTGCAGTGCCATCGATTTGGTGCTCTCCGGCGGCAGGCCGGGTGAGGTTTATAATGTCGGTGCGCATAACGAAAAAACTACCCTGGAAATTGCTTCTGCTATTGTAGCAATCCTCAATAAAGATTATAATTACAATATATCGGAGGACTTTATTGATTATGTGCCTGACCGAAAGGGCCATGACATGAGGTACGCCATCGATTCGGCTAAACTTAAGAAAGAATTAGGCTGGTCTGCGTTGACTTCCTTCCATGATGCCTTAAAACAAACCGTAGCCTGGTATATGGAACAGGAAGGCGTAAAAAGCCGTTAAAGGAGAACTAAAAGTTAAACTTTACGCGGGAACAGTTAGAACAAATGGAAAGGTCTGTGAGTATCACCTATGAAAGATAATTTATATTATTCTACCGGAGAATTTGCGAAAAGAGCCAGGGTATCCATCCGTACTATACGTTACTATGATAACCAAGGGCTTTTAAAACCCTGTTTCATCAGTGAAGCTGGTTACCGTTTTTATGCAGATACGGATTTTGGTAAACTTCAAAAGATCATCGTCTTAAAGTCTCTTGGTTTTTCCCTGGATGAAATCAAGGATTTAACAGGTAATGATACGGATCAGAATTATATTAAAAATTCCTTCCGTTTACAGCTGGATTTGATCCGTAAAAAAATACAGCAGTTTCAGCTCATGGAAAAATCCATAAAAGAGGCTTCAAAACTATTTTCGGAAACAGAGGAAGTGGACTGGAACCGCATGATCCAGCTGATTCACATTACTAATATGGAAAAAGATCTGACCAGACAATATAAGGATTCGGCTAATGTAAGCAGCCGCATCCTGCTTCACAGAATTTTTTCTGTCAACCCCATGGGCTGGTATCAATGGATATTTACAAACCTTTTCATCAAACCCGGTGAGAATATTCTGGAAATCGGCTGCGGCAACGGGGAATTATGGAGGGTCAACCAGGATAAAATTCCTGCAGAGTGTTCTATTTTATTATCCGATATCTCCGTAGGTATGCTTAGTGATGCTAATGAGAATCTGGGAATCGCCGGAGGAAATTTTAAATTTGCTGTCTTTGATTGTCATGAGATCCCTTCCGGGGATGAAACCTTTGACCATATAATCGGCAATCACATGGTATTTTATTTAAAAGACCGCCGGAAGGTATATGAAGAAATACGGCGGGTACTAAAAAAAGACGGGTATTTTTATTGCAGTACCTATGGCAGAGACCATATGAAGGAAATTGAACAGCTTGTAAAGGAATTCGATTCCAGGATATCGCTTTCTGAAATAAATCTTTATGAAATCTTCGGCCTGGAGAACGGTATGCCGGAATTACAGGAGTGTTTCAGTGAAGTGGAAAAGATCATATACGACGACTGTTTAATCGTTAATCAGGTTCAGCCTTTATTTGAATATATACAATCTTGTCACGGAAACCAGCAGGAATATTTAAAAGGACGGGAGGATGCTTTTAAACTGTTCCTTACAAAAAAACTGCAGAAAAGCGGCAGTCTAAAGATTACTAAAATGGCCGGGATCTTCCGGTGTAAAAAATAAGCTCTGCCTTAACTTTTATGTAAAATAAAACAACGCTGCTGCCGGACGTTGTTTTATTTTTTTATCATTTACATATTTAGGTTTCTGATTCTTGTTTATTATTTTATTGGCTTCTTTCTCGTCATTTTTTTCGTTACTTGTTTGTTATATCTTTCGTTTCTTATTTTTTTCGTCTCTTATTTGTTATATGATTGACGAATCTGGCAGGTAGTGTTATAAATAATAGAGATAAAGATTCTTGGGAGGCTTATAATGACAACCACTAATATGGATACAATACCAGTTGCACCTTTAAAAATAATGACTTTGGACGGTTTTCGTCCTTTGGCGGAAAAAATAAATTCTTTGATCGTGAAAGCCAGACATGATCAGGCTTGGGAATATAAAAATTTACCGGCTTTTATCGGTTACGAAGCCGATACTTATCTTGTTAACGCGGAATGCCCCAGGTTTAACTCCGGTGAAGCAAAAGGGCTTATCCGGGAATCTGTTCACGGCACCGATTTATTTATTTTGGCTGATATAACAAATCATAGCATAAACTACTGTATGGATGGTATGAACAATATGATGTCTCCTGACGACCATTTTCAGGATCTGAAGCGTTTAATTGATGCTTGTAACGGTAAGGCACATCGTATCAATGTAATCATACCATTTTTATATGAAGGAAGACAGCATAAAAGGACAAACCTGGAATCCCTGGACTGTGCAACTGCCCTTCAGGAACTGGTTACAATGGGTATTAAGAATATTATTTCTTTTGATGCCCTAGATCCAAGAGTCCAGAATGCCATTCCAACGGCCGGTTTTGATAATTTCTATACTTCCTACCAGTTTATCCAGGCTTTATTGGCTGCAGAGAAAGGATTGAAGCTGGACAATCAGCATCTGATGATTATCAGTCCTGATGAAAGTGTCATGTCCAAAGCGGTTTTCTATACGAATATTCTGGGTGTGGATCTGGGTATGTTTTATAAAAAGCATGATTATACCGAAACTCCAGATTCAGAAGGTACTTCTTCCGCTTACGAATTTTTAGGTTCTGATGTTGAAGGAAAGGACGTTCTGATTGTTGCAGATGCCATATTCACCGGACGCAGTATACTGGCAATCGCTCTGGAATTAAAGAGACGAAAAGCGGCAAAAATTTTTATCGCCGCCACCTTTGGAGTATTCACCGACGGTTACGGGGAATTTGACAGATATTATGAGAAAGGCCTCATAAACCGCGTTTTTACTACAAACCTTATTCACAACCCGACGGAATTAAAAGAGAAACCATATTATACCAATGTAGATTTAAGCCGTTATCTCGCTCTGATTATTCATACCATTAACCATGACAAATCAGTAGACGGCATATTAAACTCTACTACCCGTATTCAGGATATTGTTGCGGAATATAAGAGTAAGAATTAATGTATTCGTTTAAATACATATTGGAAATGAAATAAATGTGGTTCTGTAATAAATGTGCTTAATAAATGTGGTTCTATAATAAATGTAGTTCTGTAATAAATGTTGGGGTATGAAATAATATGATCCCCCCAAAGTAGATGTAATTTTTATCTTACCTGCTTTAGAGGGATCATATCAAAACATATTTCCAGCATTTTTTATATTAATTAAACTATACGAAGCCACTAAAAAATAACAGCTGCCTAAGCAAATATAAAAAGTTTGGCTCTGATTGTGATACCCAGTCCAAACATAACCAGGCTTACCTTTATCAGTAGATTTACTCTGCCAAAGCCAATCCCGGCAGGTTTAACAATTATGCCTTTAACATTAAAAATGCGGCAAGGGTACCTCTTTTACCTTTTGTGGCACGGTGGGAAAATAATAAGCTGCTGTTACAGCAAGTGCATACCTTTGCTATATGGATATTTTCCGGTTTTATTCCGGCGTCTAAAAATATATGGCGGTTTGCCTCCCACAAATTTAATTGGTATTTGCCATCTTTTTTATCGGTAAGTATATCTTTTAACTGATTTTCCAGGAATTCTGTTTCAAAGGCATCCGCCACATCTTTACTTACTTCATAGCAATCTCCGCATATTGAAGGCCCGATTAAAGTGATAACCTCCGCCGCATTACTGCCGAAATGCTTTTCCATAGCTTTTAGTGTAGCCTCACCCATTCTTTTTACGGTACCCCTCCAGCCGGAATGACTGAGTCCAATGGCATGATTTTTTGTGTCTATAAAGTATAGCGGAACACAGTCGGCATAATAGGTTGCCAGCATGATACCTCTTTCCCTGGTGATCAGCCCGTCAACTCCTTTATAATCCCGTTTTGTAAGAACACCTTTTCCTTTATCTTCTGCAGTCACCAATCGGATTTCGGTATTATGAACCTGATCCGATGTAACAATTGCCTCCAGATCAAACCCAATGCTTTTACTGATTCTCTCGTAATTCTCACGGACTTTTTCCGGATTATCGCCATTACTGAATCCCAAATTCATGGATTCATAAATGCCTTCGCTAACCCCTCCCAGCCTGGTGGAAAAGCCGTGCTTAATATAATCAATACCTTGGAGAACGGGAAAAGTTAAATAAGGTACCTCGCTCCCAGTAGTTAAAATTGCATTTTCATTATTTTCAAATATCATTTTTATACCCTTAATACAGCCACAGAACAAAAGTAAAAAAATTTACATGTGGCATTCCTTTCTTTTACTATACCATTAGGATTAGTGAAAATTGGTTATGCCAGGAAGACCAGAAACTACGATAGCAGTTATATTATATGCAAACCGCCTAGAATACTGCATCAAATGCATTTTGAATTAATGAGATGTCCTGGTCCAGAATCGTAACAACGTCAAACCGGCAGGGTGTATCGAAGGGAATATGGTTTTTCAGCAGATAAAACCGGGCGGTATGGGAAATCCGTTTCATTTTGCCGTAGTCTACCGCTTCCTCCGGTAAACCCATGGAAGGAGTCTTACGGAATTTTACTTCGACAAATACAAGACAGCCCTTGTCTTTGGCAATGACATCAATCTCACCAGTCCTGCAGCGAAAATTACATTCCAGTATCTGATATTCCCGTTCTTTCAGATATTCTGCAGCTATTTGCTCCTGCCTGGCACCGACTGAACGTTTATTGTACATAATTATACCTCTTTTGGAAGAACTTTGGCCTTGATACGGTCCATATTGTCAACAAAAAGCAGGATTTCTGAAACTACCTCATAGAGTTCCGGCGGTATGTAATCTCCTACCTCCAATTTTGAAAGGGTGGAAGCCAGCTGTTCATCCTTATGCACCGGAATCTTATTCTGATCGGCTTTTTGTAAGATTTTATCTGCTAAATACCCTCTTCCTGAAGCAATTATTTTTGGTGCTGCTTCTTCCGGGTTATAAGCCAGTGCCACAGCCGTTTTACTGTGTAACTCTTTGTTATGTACTGCTTTATTATATAATGCTTTATTATTATCTGCCGCATTGCCATTATCGGAGGATTTTCTGCCAGATGATTTGTTATCTGATGCTTCATCATAGGATGCTTTATTACTTGATGCTTTATTACTTGATGCTTTATTATAGGATGCTTTATCATTTGATGATTTATCATTTGATGATCTATCATCATAACCCGCTCTGTAACCTGGTATTTTTTCTACCTTACCTGATTTATCCACTCTTTCGGCCATATATCTCCGCCTCCTCTATCAGAAAAAGTTCTTTATAAAGCTCAACCGGTGAATTGGTGTAGGTCCTAATCTCTTTAATATTTCGATATGTTCTTTGGAACCGTAGCCTTTATTAGCTGCAAATCCATACTGTGGAAAGATATTATCATAAGCCGTCATTAGCCGGTCTCTGGTTACCTTTGCTACAATGCTTGCAGCTGCAATGGAAATGCTTTTAGCATCACCTTTTATAATAGGAATCTGTTTTATGGGTACTCCCGGTATGGTAACCGCATCGTTTAGTAGCAGATCCGGAAATACCGACAGATTACCGATTGCCTGCCTCATGGCTTCGTAGGTTGCCTGAAGAATATTAACTTCATCTATTTTGGCCGGCGGTATGCTTCCTACTCCAACGGCAACTGCCTGTTCCATAATCATATCATATAATTCTTCTCTCTTCTTTTCAGAAAGCTGTTTGGAATCATTAATATAAAGTATATTGCAGTCTTTTGGTAATATGACCGCACAAGCCACCACCGGGCCGGCCAGCGGACCTCTTCCGACTTCATCAATACCGCAGATATAAGTATATTCCAGGTATTGGTTTTCATATGACTTCATCAGTTCGGTTCTAGCAATTTCTTTCTTCAGTTTTTGTGTCTCTCTGTCAAACCGGTTAATTAACTTAATTACTCCTGCCCGGCTGTCCGATCTGTACTTGTTTAAAGTATCGGCAAGCACAGAAGGTTCTGTTTGCTCCAGTTCTTTTAGGATATCCGATATTTTAATGTCCAAAATAATTCTCCCTTATCTGTCAGTGATTTAAAAAACCAAAACGGCTCAGAGGCCAGACTCGCATCCAGGCCTTCCCGATAATTACAGATTTTGATATATTGCCAACCTCAGGGTCCCTGCTATCCATACTGTGATTCCGGTTGTCGCCTAATACAAAATATTCATCTTTTTCCAGCACTACGGGCTGGGCTGCTATTCCTGCCCGGTCGGCAGAAATAACTTCGCTGCCATAGTTTTCATGTAATTCTTCGTTATTGACATATATTTTTCCGTCAATAATCTGAACGGTTTCTCCAGGCAAACCAATAATCCTTTTTATATAAAAGACATTGGCGGAATCATCCACCGGAAAAACAACAATGTCATATCGATGGGGTTTCATAAAGTGATAGGTTAATTTATCTACGATCAGATTATCTTGGTTGGTAAGTGTTTTTTCCATAGATTGGCCAAGAACCTGTGTCCTTTGACCAATATAATGAAGTATCAAATAAGTGGATAGAAAAACAACGATTAAATAAAACAGCAAATGCAAACTTTCCGTAAAAACTCTTTTTGTTATATGATTATTACGATTCTCATCCTGATGTAAGTTCTGCTCTTTTGACATCTAACCACCGCTTTCTTTCAAGGTCCAAAAACTTTATCATACCGGAATAATCTATATGGCTGGAAATTCCAACGTGATTTTTCCTAATCTGCCATTCCTGAAATCATCCATAACAAAACCCGCTGCTTTATTTAAGTCTAATTCACCGCCCTTAATTCTGCAAGCTCTTTTTTCTGCAATCCGGCTTAAAGTTTCCTGTGGATCCTCATTTTCTTCAATACCATAGCGTTCTGCCAGACATCCGCTATAATGAATCAGAAGAAAACGGATTAATTCTACGGATAATTCATATATATTCAGAATTTCTTCTCTTATCGACCCAATAAAAGCCAGTCTAAGCCCTACGGACTGATCTTCAAATTTAGGCCACAAAATGCCGGGGGTATCCAATAACTCAATGCTCTTATTAATTTTTATCCATTGTTTTCCTTTGGTTACACCTGGTTTATTACCGGTTTTAGCAGATGCTTTACCGGCTATGCTGTTAATAAAAGTTGATTTTCCTACGTTTGGTATACCGGCTACCATGGCTCGGAGCGGACGATTTAAAATGCCTCGTTTCCGGTCCCTTTCGATTTTTTCTTTACAGGCTAAAGTAACCACATCATTAACCTTCCTGACACCGTTACCATTTTTAGAGTTTACCAGGGTGACGAAATATCCCTGTTTTTCAAAATAAGTCTTCCAGCTCTCAGTGTGTTTCTCATCAGCCAAATCATATTTATTTAATAAAATTACTCTGGATTTATTTTTCGCCATCTCATCTATATCAGGATTTTTACTGCTAAGCGGAATTCTGGCATCTACCAGTTCAATAACCACATCTATAAGTTTCATATCCTCCTGCATCATACGTTTCGCTTTTGTCATATGACCGGGATACCATTGGAAATGCATTCACATTCCTCCTTTATCATTCATTATTATTCTCTGTAATCAATCTATTATCTTTAATTCAGCCGGTTTCCGTTTGTCAGTCGGTTTCCGTTTGTCAGCCGGATATTAATACCCCAACCGGATTGTTTCCGACTTTCATAAAGTGAATCATTCGGCTCCGTTTCCCTCGGATGTATTTCCATCCTGGGACTTTTCTTCATCTGATTCAAGTGAATTATTACCGGTTTCAAGATTCTTTTTATTTATATTATTCACAAAATCAAAATCATTGGTACGTATCCAGGCTTTACCTATAATATCATCAAATAATATATTCCCAATATTGGCAAACCGGCTGTCTTCACTATTATTCCGGTTATCACCCAATACAAAATATTCATTGTCATCCAGTTTCATTTCTTCTGCCGCAAGTCCGCTGTTGTGCATCGCTTCCGTAACGATTGGCTCCTCGATAATCTTACCGCCTACATATATTTTTCCGTTTTCAATCTGAATCGTTTCTCCGGGCAAGCCAATAATTCTTTTAATATTAAAATAACTATGCTCTTTGTTCGTCTGCTTAAATACGACGATATCAAAGCGTTCCGGTTTTGAGAATTTATATGCAAATTTATTTATAATAATCTTATCCTGGTCCTTTAATGTCGTCTCCATGGATTCTCCCAACATGGTCGTCTTTTCCAGGGCGTAATTAACGATAAGATAGGCTAATGCAACGACTAATGCAATCTCCACAATCCAAATAATACTGCTGATAACTATTTTTCTGACCAGCGGTTTTTTACTTTCCTTGTCAAAATCAAACTCCATATTCTGCTCCTAAACCTTAAATAGCCCAGGCCGATTGTTCCTGCCTGTTAAAAAAGGGACAATACCTAAGTAGTTGTCCCTTCCCGTTTTGTGTTCATCTGAATAAAATAATCTGAATTATTTTACGATTTCTTTTACTTTTGCCTTCTTACCTACTCT
>JAEZSL010000166.1 GCA_023443925.1 Bacillota bacterium
TCAATCCTTTCAATTCACTTACCGATGTACAGAACTTTGCAATCGGCTTATTTTTTATGTTAAATTGATGGCTATTGTTTAATAGAATTTGTTCCGCAGTTTCTTTTTCTTCTTGTGTTATGTCCTCACCATAAAAATATGTCTGGATTGCATTTATTCTTTTTTTGTATCGCATTTTATGACGGCTAATTCCATCACGCATTTCAAGATAAGGCAGTAAGTAAGATAGACTTCTATCAACGATGCTTTTTACAAAAGGGCTAAAACCACCGTAATAACAGCGGCTAATAATAATGATGTCATCACAGCAAGCAAACATATTCCCTAAATCACTATATTTATCACCTATCACACATTTTGTTGGTGTTTTCAGCCAACAACCATAACACCCTAAACAACTCTGGACTTTGTCTTTTGAAGAAATAACCGTATCGCAATTTTGCACTTGAACAATATCTTTAAAGTCCTGTTCAGACAAATCGTGTATATATAATTTCATAGTGTAATCCTCCTGTTTTGGAGCGTAGACAAAATTTCATCAGCAAGTTTGTCTGCTACAATTTTTGCCCTACTTTCAAAGTCTTCTGCACGGCTGTTTGAAACAACATATGTTCCTGCTAATTTTGTTTGGAATATACTTTTTTGTGAGGCGTCGAACATCCTATGAAAAGCTTTTGTTACGAGATCGGCATTGTCATTTTCCTCACCCATACAGGTAATTAAACCTGCAACGGGTTTTTCATCAAGTAACGGTGTGTACATAAGTGCAAAACTTCTATCTAACAAAGGCTTGATTTGTGAAGTTAATTCATAACAATATATAGGTGAAGCTATTATGATTGCGTCGGCTGAAATCATTTTTGAATAAACATCATGCATATCGTCTTGAAGAACACAACCTGGTGAATCTTGTACCTGCATACAGGCATAGCAACCACGGCAACCACTGATTTGTTTTTCTGCAGCATTTACCCGAATAATCTCATCCCCCTTTGCTATGATCTTTTCTTCAACAAATTTCAATACCGTTGCTGTTTTTCCTGCCTTTTGAGGACTTCCTAAAATGGTTAAAATTTTCATATTGATTTCTCCTTATTTTATATCATTTTTATATATATCGATTCGATATTATTGGCAATAAAAGATACGTTAAACTATTCCTCTAAATGAAAAATCAATTTATTGCACCAAATAATTATTGCTTGAAAATAATGAACGCCACAAGTAACAGTAGAATACGCAAAATTATGTTTTATATTATAATTATTTTCCGCGTATTCTTTTTGCCCATTCAGTTGATTCAGATGTTGTTCTAAAACTTTAACAAATTCTTTCAGATTTTTAATTGCCACATCTGTAGATAAGTACTTATAGAAATAAATATTTACTAAATAATTATGGTTTGCTTTTACGAACTCAATGGGCTGCTCAAGCCAGCGAAGAAAATATTCTTTTCCCAGATCGGAAATAGAATACAGTTTTTTAAATTTACCGTCCTCTACTGATTCACGATAAATAATATAACCTTTTTGCTCCATTCTTTTCAGAGCAGGGTATATGCTACCGAAACTTGCATCAAAAAAGTAAGAGGTACACTCTACCATCCATTGTTTCAAATCATATCCGCTCATTTCTTTTTGCATAAGCATCCCTAAAATTATATATTCTAACATAAGTATCTCCATAACGTTTATTCATATATCGAATTGATATATAGAAATTGTAACAATAATACACTTGTTTGTCAATTAAAATTTTTATATGAGATGTGTGTGGAAACATATCCATACCTTATATTTTTATAAATTACTAATGGAAAATCTTAAAAAATCTTTATAAAAAAATATGGAAATATTATGTAGTTTAGTGTAATATTGATTTTTGATAAGAGAGGAGAAATTGAGTATATAGGCGAAAATAAGTAACATATATAAAGGGAAAATCAGATACTAAAATAAACGAGTTAAAAAAAGAGATTGTACAATATATGCAATTTGATAATTTGATTTGTTTGGTAGTGCAGGATGTTCAAGTTATATATAAGATGGAATAGAGAAGGGCATACCTGGAATGGCTGTTATATAAACTATATCAATATTTCTGTGGTGGTTGATATTGGGTGTCGGGATGTATTGATACGAAGAGCTGCCCTGATTTTATGTGGACAATATAGATGACATAGGAGGTTTTTTTATGTTTAAGTTATTAATGGAACTGGATGGTAAAATACTAATATGGCTACAGAGCGTATTGGTAGATAGTGGGTTAAGCCCCATTGTAATCTTTATAACCAAATTAGGAGATTCAGGAGCAATCTGGCTATTCCTCTCGATAGCATTATTGTTTTCAAAAAAAACCAGGCAGATCGGGATAATGTCGTTACTGGCACTCCTATGCTCTTTTATAATTAATAATTTAGTTCTTAAAAATCTTATAGCCAGAATCCGCCCCTATGATGTATTATCAGGAGTACTATTATTAATAGAGAAACAATCAGACTTTTCCTTTCCCTCTGGTCATACCGCAAGTTCGTTTTCTGTTGCAGTTATAATTTTTAAGGAACTTCCCTTAAAATATGGAATACCTGCTATACTACTGGCTGTCTTAATTGGTATATCAAGACTTTATCTTGGTGTTCATTACCCATCTGATGTTTTATGTGGAGCATTGTTTGGAAGTATTATAGCTATATTAGTAAGACAATATTTTTACCTATTAAAAGAAAATGGAAGCTTACATATTATTGATAAGTGGCTAAAATAGATAAAAGCAGGAGGATGCTTAGCATGACAATGAAACGTAGAATCTTTATTTCGAATACTGCAATGGTCTTATTTTGGTTGTTGAAGATGAAGATATCTTACGTGAAGTTATCTGAATCCGGTACCTATAAGCCTGAAATGTCTTCTTTTGAAATTGATAAAGCAATTACAGTGGTATTAAGGTTGCCGAGAGGGCAGAAATCAGCGTAGAAAACCAGGGGAACCGTAAAGACAGTTTATTTTCTAGCTTTTTGAAGATAGGCGGTCTTTTTTGTTTGAGACAAGAGTGATGTAAGAATTAGATTTGGTGGAAAATTATAATGAGTGTAAAAGTGTTAAATAAATTCACTTATACACTTGACAATTAAATTAATTGTAACATAATGGTTACAAAAGGAGGTGTTTATGTATTCAAGCAAATTATCAGTTAGTATTCACATATTAAGTCTGATTGCACCAGAGGAATTAAAATCGATTAACTAAAGAAGGTGCATACTATTTTTTGTCATAGGGAAAAAGGTAAAATGTATAACTGTGCTTGAGGTATAATATGCAAAATTTACCTTTCTGCCAAGGCGTTTCCCTGCTCTTGCGGCATCTTTTTTGACCGTTCAAGGAATGTGGAGTGCGTGATAATGATGGCGTATTGTGGTTTGGAGGGAAAATAAGACGGGAAAACCCACTTTTCTTTTCTAACATGAAACATCTTTGTCCCTTGTAGAAAAATACTAAATGCAGGATTCATTATACCCGGACTTATTGGAATCTCACAACTATGCCTGGTAATAAATAAAAATGGAATTATAGTTTGAGTGTTTCCCTCTGATTTAGTAATTTTCTCTGACAATTCAATCATTGTATGCAATGCATGCTGCTTGATAGAATCATCACTTTCTTTTTGCTGGTACTGTACGCGATATGAATTCGGTAGAGGATCTAAAGGAAAAATATGCAGATCGTCTATGGCTGGCTCGTCTTGATGTTACTGATATCCAATCTGTATATTTGAGGTTATAGAAATCAAGTAAAACCATTAATGAGTCATAGAAAATATAATCTATGACATCATTTAGATGTACGAAAAGAATTTGTAAAATTAATAACATTATTAAATGTAGAAGAGAAATTACTGCTAAGAAAAATGAAATTTATAGTTTGAACTGTCTGATACTTCTCTGTTTCCTGATATGATAAAAACTACTGCAAATCAAGAGGAAACCTAATAGAATGATTCGGACTGATTGAGGAGGGAGCGCCCATTGTATAAAAACGATCCGATTTGGAGGAAAGTACAGGACTATCTTCCACCACAAAACAGGTTAAGCACAGAGACAGAACCGGAAGAACATTTTTGGGAATTAAACAATGGCAACCGAATTCATCTGGATATATACTCCCCACTCTCCCCAAAAGCTACTATCATTCTTTTTCATGGGGTAGGTGGCAATGGGCGGCTACTTTCCTTTCTGGCGGTTCCCCTTTTTAAAAATGGATATCAGGTGATTTGTCCCGATCTGCCTTTATATGGCTATAGTGAATACAAAGGTGCAGTCAACTATGATACGTGGGTAACAGACGCTGCTGAAATAGCGCAGCATTATACAGAAGAAAAGCTTCCAGTGTTTCTATTTGGCCTTAGTGCCGGGGGAATGCTGGCTTATCAGGCCGCCTGCCAAGTACCTGAAGTACGGGGTGTATTAGCGACTTGTATTTTGGATCAACGACTACAAATCGTAAGGGAGAAAACTGCATCAAATCCGCTCTTAGTACGATTAGGGCTTCCCTTAATGGAAAAGTTTAGAAAGGCAATCCCTTGTTTTCGCATACCCATGAAGTGGGTTGCCAATATGAGAGCGATTGTGAATAATCAGGAGTTAGCAAAGCTTCTAATGGCAGACAAGAAATCATCCGGTGCAATAATCACACTGGACTTTTTATACACGATGCTCCATCCCAATATTACAATGGAGCCGGAGGATTTCACAACACCTTTTGCTCTTCTCCATCCTGAGAATGATCTGTGGACGACGCTCTCATTGAGCCGCCTGTTTTATGACCGGCTTAAATATGAGAGAGAAGTACACTTGCTTACAGGTGCAGGACATTTTCCAATTGAAGAACAAGGATTGAATGCTCTCACGGAAAAAGCTGTAGCATTTATAGAAAAGCATCGATGATAATTTTATGAAGCACATATTAATAAAATGAAATCAAAGAAAGTGAAAGTAATGGCTGTCTGCCCGGGGTTGACTCATACCGACTTTCACGAGAAGATAGGAATGGATAAATCTCGCCAAACTAACAGAGGATAGATTAAATGGATGTCTCCTGAAGATGCTGTAGATATTTCATTAAAGGATTTGGGAATGAGCAAAGTGGTTTGTATACCGGGAAATCATACAAAAATACGGGTAAAATATGCAATTCAGCGTGTTTTTAAAATTCATCCAAATCGACGGTTATGTATCGGTTGATTTCAAATCCTTTGAGAAAATAGTTGATTTATTAGGAGGTGTATCAATTGAGCTAAATAGTTTGCAGTGGCTCCCTCGAGTAACACTTCATCGAGTCGTTTGGATGCATGGATTCAGTAGTATGGTAGATTGGCTGGATGTATCAAAAAACAATTTGGAGCTCGGGCCTCGAAATCTCAAGTGTGCTTTACTGTCTATACGCGCGGAATCTGAGGGTCTAAGACGAAACTAAAATGAGGCGGAGAACTAGTTCTTCGCCTTATATATATTAATAAATTTTTTGCAGGAAGCAACGAGGTTCATGAGTTGTGTTCCGATACCAGTGCAAACACATACAGAGTACTGCTGCTTGCTTGTGAGGATAATAAACCTCGGTAAAGCATATTGCAGGAGAGGAGAAAATTTTCTGATTATACTTGTAAACATAGGGAGCACCTTTCTCGTTGAATTTTTGTAAGCAACTTAATTCTTTGACAAGAAACTTGCTCTCTTTTCATTTATTTTTATATTAGTATAATTAACCATTTCCTGCAATAATTTTACGTTAACGATAGTCCCTGGACATAGTTAATGATCTATCTAGTTGCTAGCTGACTACAGGTAGTCAATCTTTCTTAATAAACATTTCTTAGGGTGTGGGTTTGGTTAATTATTTATCAACAATTTTTACAACAATTTTAGCTAAAACTTTCCTATCATCCTCGTCTGCAGTATCCCACATTTCCTTCAAAAGCTTTTCCTCATCATTATGAGGACTAACATGATTTGAAAGGTAGGTCCCAACTTTTTCAGATAGACTAGTTATTGTCTTATCAGAAATTCCAACAGTTTCTCCAAGATCAACAGCTTTCCCAAGAGCCTTTTTCCAGTCATGCCAATTATCCATTATTTCCATATAAACTGCCTCCTTCTAATATATATTATTTTATTTTTAGACGAATATATGTAAGACGGTAGGATTTTTTTAAAATTTTAGCAATTATAAAAAGATATGGATTATATTTACAAATATTGATAAAAATGTTACCATTTTCAAACTAATACCAGTACATGGGAAGCCAGTTCGATAACATTACGTTCGATATCTTACAAACCATATAAGTATTGTTCGTTTACTGATTTATTTAGGGAGGATATTATGGCTTACGAAAAAGCAGACCAACGAGTGAGATATACAAAGATGGTTATTAAAAATAGTTTACTGGAACTTATGAGAGTGCATCCTATCAGCAAAGTTACAGTGACAGATATAAGCAAGAAAGCAGATATCAATCGCAATACTTTTTATTCACATTATGCGAATCAGTTTGAACTTCTATCAAATATTGAAGATGAGTTATATGAAGAAATAAACATGTAAATAATTAACAATATCATATGAAGTCACATATTTATTAACAAACTATCATTAATCTAAGCAAATTAACAAAAATCTGAGGCATTAAATAACAAATAGGGAGATTATTTACAGGAAGTGGGAAATGCACCACCACTAAAAGCAGTGGATTTGAGTGATAAATATAAATAACTCCTTTTTATACAGAATATTTCCTATATATAGACAAAACGGGCATTAAATTGCTACGACAAGATAACCAATTTTTAAAAGAAACTATGATATTTATGCAAAAAATACAAAATAATATGAAATATTATACAAAGTCTATAAAAAAACTGTAAAAAATAAAAAAAGTATACTTAAAATAAAAAATTATGCCTTTAAAATGGATGAAGATGGAAACTACAATAGAAGTAACAACTTGGGGGAAAATAAGCTGGTATAGAGATAGAAATGCTTATTTCTATCGACTTAAAGATTGAAACTATCAACTATATTTTAAAGGAGGAAATTAATGAGGAAATTTCAGGAGAAGGGAAACAGCTTAAACAAAAGGGCACTTGGTTTTATGCTTGCAGCAGTGCTGGTTATTTGCAGTATGTTTACACCTTTGGGGGCTAACATGCAAGTGCAGGCAGCAGCAAAAACAATTACATCCATGTCATATTTTTCTGCAGCAGATGGACCTGTTATAACCAAATCAGGTGTAGGACAGGCAAGTTATGGCTTTGTAATGCCTATTTTCAATGGTGGAGCAGCAACCTGGGAAGAGGTTGTCAGTGATTTAACGGTTAATGTTAAGGTAAACGGTAGCTGGGTAAATATTGACAGCACCAGTTTTGCCTACAACGTAAATTGGGGTAACTGGAGTGACAGCGGATTTAACGGATATTGGTTTACTGTATCGGAAACCACATATCTTCAGCTGGTTTCCATGACAAGTGGTGTTACCTTGGATTACACCCTGGTATTTACGGATATCCCTAAAACAACCATAACCTCAATGGCACCGACGCAAGGTCCTGATATTACAGCAGGAGTAACAGGGGGATCAGGCTTTACCTATCCGATATTTAACGGAGATACAGCAGTAACATATGCAGCTGTAGCTGAGGATTTAAAGGTTTATGTAAAACCTGTAGCAGATAGCACCTGGATTGATATTGATAACAATGCTGCCAGTGGCTGGATATACGATAAGAATTTTGGACAGTTTACTGACGGTGGCGGAGGTTACTGGTTTACAGTAGAGGAGTCCATCAATGTAAAACTGGAATCTAAAACTTCCCATGTATCTTTAATCTATACCATAACTTATAATACACCGGTAAGAAATAATTATAATCTTACACCTTATGACGGAACTACCTTTACAGCAGGTGAAACCGGAGCAATAGGTGTACCTCTGCCTAAAATAGACGGCGGAGCACCCATTACCTCTGAACTTGATAAATTTGTTTATGAAACTAAGGTAAATGGTGTATGGGTAGAACTTAGTGATTTTAGTAAAAGCAGTTTCAGTTATTCTGGAAACGGATACAATAATATGTCCGATAAAAACCAATGGGGCTATTGGGTGGATCATATCTATGGTCTGTGGTTCCAACCGATTCAAGTTGATATGGAACTTAGAATTGGTTATCCTTTAAATGGTCAAAAGGGCGGAAGCATAGGCAGTAATTATGTGTATTACACCTTTATCGGTAATCCCAACGCACCAAGACCGGATGTTTCAGATCTTGGAGATATTGAACTTAGCACACCGGAGAATCCTGATGTAGAAGGTATGAATTTAATCTGGAATGATGAATTCACCGGCACAGCACTTGATACAAGCATCTGGAATTACAATACAGGATATTATATTAATGACGATCCGGGTACCTGGGGCTGGGGTAATAATGAATTGGAACACTATACAGACAGTACAAGGAATCTCTCTGTTAGTGATGGTAAATTAACAATTACTGCTCTTGAAGAGCCTAAAACATTTCCACAGGATCCTAACCGTGTAGCACCATATTCTTCCGGTAAAATTACAACCAAGGACAATTTTACATTTAAATACGGCAGAATTGATTTCCGTGCCAAACTTCCAAGAGGCAACGGCTTGTGGCCGGCACTTTGGATGCTCCCTAACGATGATACTTATGGAACCTGGGCAGCTTCCGGTGAACTTGATGTTATGGAAGCAAGAGGACGTTTACCAGGAGCCACCAGCGGTGCAATCCACTTTGGCGGGCAATGGCCGGCCAATACTTACATCGGCGGTGATTTCTCTTTCAGTGACGGACAGACCATAGATTCCGATTATCATGTATACAGTGTGGTTTGGGAAGAAGATAATATTAAATGGTATGTAGATGGTAAGTGTTTCTTTAAAGCTACAAATGACCAGTGGTATTCCAATGGAGCACCTTCTAATAACAATGCACCTTTCGATCAGGAATTCTATATTATTATGAATCTTGCAGTTGGTGGCTGGTTTGATGGCGGCATTACACCCGGACCTGGAGATATTCCGGCAAGTATGCAGGTAGATTATGTACGTGTATATAAAGATACTGACTGGGTTGATCCTGATGCTGTAAGAGTTACAGGAATATCATTAGATAAACAGACAGCAGTACTTTCAACTATTGGGGAGACTTTACTTATTAACAGAACAATTACACCAGGTAATGCGACAAATAAAAATGTTACCTGGACTTCCTCCAATCCATCAGTAGCTGCCGTTAGTGGGGGGCAGGTAACAGCGGTGGCAAATGGTACGACCACAATAACTGCAACCACGAAAGACGGAGGATATACAGCCAGCTGTGTTGTTACCGTTAATGCAGGGGGAAGTCAGAATGTTCCGGTTACAGGTGTTTCTTTAAATGTCACTCAAACTGAAATAACAGTTGGCGGTACACAAACACTGAATGCTGCAATTGCTCCTGCTAATGCTACAAACAAACAAGTTACCTGGACCAGTGGCAATACAAGCATTGCAACCGTTGACCAGACAGGAAAAGTAACAGCGGTTGCAGCAGGTACAACTACAATTACTGTAAAGACAGCAGATGGTAATAAAACAGCTGCCTGCCAGGTAACAGTAAAAGCATCAACCACTGTATATGTAATTGGTGATAGTGTAAAAGGATTGAAAAAGATTGGTGATAAGCTGGAATTCTATGTAAACGGTGCTACTTTTGCAGATCTTCATTACAAAATCAATAACGGTGGTCAAGTAAACGTAGCCATGACGAATAAAGGTGGCGGAAACTTCGTTTATTCAGTGGAAAATATGAAACAAGGCGATGAGGTACAATATTTCTTTACCTACAATCCGGGCAGCGGAGCCTTGGATACACAAACCTTTACTTATATTCACGGTGTGACACAGGGGACACCGGAAGATGGTGGATCAGGTAATCCTACAACCAATACTGATGTAGCTCTGGGTAAGTCTGTTACTTCATCAGGTACAGAGGCAGGTTTTCCTGAAAGTAATCTGACAGATAATAATACAGCTACCAGATGGTCTTCTAACTTCGCTGATAATGCCTGGTTTACTATAGACCTTGGCGCAACATATAATATCAGCCAGTTAATACTTAATTGGGAGGCGGCTTTTGGCAAGCAGTATGAAATCTTTGTATCTGCTGACGGAACTAACTATACCAGTGTATATAAACAGACAAATGGCAGCGGCGGAAT
>JAEZSL010000200.1 GCA_023443925.1 Bacillota bacterium
CGCCATCAAAAACTGGATAGGTTTTTTTGTGATTTTCCTGTAAGAGTTCATATACCGGCGATGGAAGCTGATGAATCAGGTAATCTATGGCATTTACCTCCAAAAGATTTTTCCGTATGGCAGTTGCGCTGCTTATGGTGCTTTCTGTCATAGAGGTCAGCTCCTGGGAATGGTAATCTGCCGTGATACGGGAAATGGTAACCGGCCTGATAGAACTGTGTAACCGCCCCAGGGCTTTGATATATTCGATACCCAGAATATTGTTGGGAGAGGAGAGCACCTGGTCACCGATATCAGGAGCTACGGCTTTAACAGCCTCCATTCTGGCTGCTGGGTAGGTTTTGCCGCTTTTTATTAACTGGCCAAACACCTCCTGGTAATCAGCGGGTTCCTCCAGTAATATTTTAGCGGCTGCCTCCAAGCTGGAGATATTTCCGCATTCACTGCCAAAACATAGATAGTCGACGATTCCCAGTTTATCTAATAAGGAGATGGCCCCTAAGGCAAAAAACTCCGCGCTGGCAGTGGAATAGCAGACCGGAAGTTCAAAAACAATATCCGCCCCGCAGGCTATGGCCATTTTGGTACGGCTATATTTATCAATCAGGGCAGGAGCACCCCGCTGTACAAAATTACCGCTCATTACGACAATCACGTGGTCAGCTCCGGTAATCCTTTTTGCCTCCTTAATATGGTACAGATGACCGTTATGGAAGGGATTATATTCGGTAATTAAACCAACTGTTTTCATACTTTACACTCATTGTATATCTCAGTACTGGCTGAGATACTGCCACAGAATATAATGTGAAGAAGATTCACATAGTATAGAGTTACATCGCGGCAACCTTTCATTATCAAAAATTTTTGTATAACTTACAACGCTTCCCCCTGCTGGCTTCAAAAGGAATTATTCGTATTTAATGCCTGAATAACTCGGTTTTCCAAGTAATATCACTATAATATAATTAGTATATATTTACAAGAGGTATCCGGTCAAATGTTACCCTAAGGTACTTTGATAAAATTTAGTAGTACTAATTTTATACTTCCTTTCTTGCCAAAAGATGGGTATAATAAAATTATTGGTAATAAAAGGGGGGAGATTGTATTGATTACTATTGCTGTATGTGATGATGACATCAGAATTACCGATCAGATGCAAGAGATTATTACTCAATATAAACTGGATAAGAAGGAAGAACTGGAGTGTTATATTTATCACAGTGGGGAGAGCCTGGTTATGGAAGAAAAAGAATATGATATTATTTTCCTGGACATCAAAATGGACAAGCTGGATGGTATCGAAACTGCCAAACGTCTGCGGAGACGGGATAAAACAGTGGAAATCATATATCTGACCAGCTATGCCGGGATGACCCGGGAAGCTTTGACCGTGCATGCATTTGGTTATTTGGAAAAACCGATAACAAGTGAACAGATATACTTTCAGCTGGATGAAGTCCTGGAAAAGATAATGAGGAAAAAGCTGAATGAAGAATACAAATACCATATAGTATCTTTTAATGCCGGAAAAAACAGCATCCGTCTGCCTATTGATGATATCTATTACTTTGAACGGGTGGACCGTAAACTGAAAGCAGTAACAAAAAAAGGGAATTTTATGCTTTATGAAACCATAGCTTCTATTGAGGAAAAGCTTCATCAGTATGATTTTGTTACACCTCATCAAAGTTTTGTGGTCAACATAAACAATATGAAGGATTATGTGAAAGACGAAATAATAATGCTGAACTGTGATGTCATTCCGGTAGCCCAAAAGCGGGCATCGGAAGTAAAGCGGATTATGAGGGAATTTCTGCAGAAAAAATTAGAAAATAAGTAGCTGTGCATGGGGTGTAATATGAATCTTATAGTAATTATAGTTGGGTTATTTTTATCCGGTATGGTATCTGTTAGCATTATCATGGATTTTATGGATAAATTGTTTGAACGAAACAGCAAGCATAAGCCGGTATATCATTTTACCAAAGCCGGATTTATCATCTTACTTGCCGGAATTAATGCACTTCATAACGGATGGTTGAATTTAATTACTGTGATCGGAATATCCTATGGCATTGCCGTAATTTTGTATCAAGGCAGAGCGCTAAAAAAACTGTTTTACATAATCTGCATCGTAGTCAGTATGGGAGCCTGTGAGTCTTTAGGTATTTTACTCCTGAACTACTTATATAAAATACTCCCTATAACAATGTCCTCGGTTAAATTGCGGTCATTGTTTAATATTACAATAACCCAGATCATTGTAATCTTTATCAGCCATGCCATAATCTTAAAGATTATCGAGAAGAAAAATATTAATGAACTGACACATACACAGTATTTTTTTTCATTTGTATATGCTTTTTCCAGTATTATTAATATCTATATCCTGTCAGTACTAATCCGGGATAATTATTCTGACGGGGAGTTTTTGCTTGTATTAATAACCATTGCCGGAATTGTTATTATAAATACCCACTTTTTAAAGTTTTTGGAATTTGCATCGGAAAACAACCGGCTGCAATATGAGAACAATCTATTCATGCAGCAGTCTAAAATGCAGTATCAGTATTATGACAATATCGAACAGCAGTACCGGGAGTCACTAAGTATATTACATGACGTAAAAAGGCATATCAGGGCCATAGAAGAGTTATACCGGCACAAAGAAAATGAAACCGCAGCCGAATATTCCCGAAAAATCAGCAACAAACTAGATTCTTTCAAATTAAATGAATATACGGATAACCGCATGTTAAATATTATTCTGAATGATAAAATGCGTGTTGCTGAACTAAAAAATATTAATTTTACCTGTAAGATTGAGGAGGTGGATCTGAATTTTATCGATCATATCGACCTGACTACTATTTTTGCTAATTTATTGGATAATGCCATCGAGGCTTGTCAGTCTGTTGAGGGGGATAAATTCATTTCGGTGCAGGTCGGCGCTTTTAACAATCTGATTGTAATAAATATAAAGAATACCTTAAAGGAAAACGTTTCTGTTGTAGGAGTACATATGAAATCCAGTAAGAAAAACCACAATGGCATCGGGCTGCCCAACGTAATGAAAGTAATCGGCAGCTATTACGGAGATTTTAATATTCAAAGAGAGGGAAATATGTTTGTTTGCAGTATCATATTGTCCAGACAGGGGCGTCAGGATTATAGCCGTCAAAGTACGTAGACTAGCAAAGAACAGATAATAAACATTTCGTATTGATAAAAATTAACTGGCGGAGCTGCTCGGAAATTGGAAGAAAGAATAAAATGAAAGGCAACGGGAAGAAAGTTTAAAATAAAAGACGCAACGGGAACAAAGTTTAACATTGAAAGGAAATTGGAACAAAGAGTTTATATTATAAAAAGAGGGGGATTATATAATGTTAAGTAAGGTATCAGGGTGTCTGGCAGGCAAACTTGCCCAAAGTAACATAATTAAAGAAGAAGATTTTGAAGTTTACCAATTTGGTATTGAGAGCTTTATCATGAAGGCCTGTCATCTTATTTCATATGTTACAATCGGTCTGCTTTTTCGCCGTCTTCCGGAACTGCTGGTATTTCTGGCAGCTTTTATACCATTAAGAGAATGTTCCGGCGGTTATCATGCCAGAACGCCGCTAAAATGTTACATATTATCCTGTGGTACGGTTATTACCTTTTTGTGTCTGCTTCTTTTCATTCCTGCGGATAAAACCCAGTACAGTATCATACTGGCAGTCTTTTCAAGCCTGATTCTTTTTTTTATCGTACCGGTGGAAACGGAGAATAAACCTTTGAGTGAAGCTGAGGTAACTTATTATAAAAGTAAAGCCGGTTTTATCATTATTATCGAACTTGGGCTTGTACTAATTTTCCGTATGGTTTTATGGAATGAGTTAAGCTTTATCCTGGCGCTTAGTTTAACCTATGAGCTCATGATTGCCCTGGCGGGTTTGTCTGCCAAAATGGCAGTTTCACGATGAGGAATGGTAGAATAGACAAAAAACATGTAGAATATGCAAAGTATATTGCATTAAATTCCAAATAATGTATAATAAAAAATCATACATAGACGGACATCCAACTATTAACAATTTTTGAAATGGAGGTAGTATATGAAAAATGAAATGGAAAAAAAGGTTTTAACTGTAGTATCAAAGCTAGCTATGGGTTCTGCCAGAAAAACTGCCAATTCAGCTTGCGTATTTTTAGGTTATCAGCCTAAGCTGCCACAATCCGTCAATAAACTAAAGAAATTCTAAAAGTACAAAACTTCTAAAATTAACGGAAAAGTAACTAATTAATTGCATAAATCCAAGATACCGCCGGTAAAAGATACCGGCGGTATCTTTTTACTAATGTGGTACTTGCTAGCAATTCATCCATATGTTACTATGTAGTTAATGAATCTAAATGTATTACATACCGAGAAAACTTAGTAGAAAGGAACAAAATATGGATATTATCAGCAGCAAGAATGTGCTGCATATTATAAGAAAGACCTTAAACTTAATAGACAGCAGGCTTATTCATCACGGAGAACGGGTAAGTTACATACTTAACAAAATGCTGACGTATGAGGGCACATATAAAAAAGAAGAAATCCTTACCCATACGATTACAGGGCTGCTGCATGATATAGGAGCCTATAAAATTGAAGAACTGGATAAAATGGTTCAGTTTGAAACCGATAATGTAACAGAGCATTCTATCTATGGCTATCTATTTTTAAAATATCTGTCACCTCTTGACGATGCAGCGGAAACTGTCTTGTACCATCATCTGGCTTATGATAAATTAACGCAGCTAAATTCCCCTTATGAAAGAATTGCATCCTGTTTAAATCTGGCTGACCGGATTGACGTATGCCTTATGTATCAGGAAAATCCGGATTTGGATGAACTGATTGGATCTGATAACTCAAAATTTTCTGCAGATGCCTATGATTTATTTAAAAAAGCAGATGCAAGGTATCAGATTATTGATCATATCAGAAATACAACGTATCTGGAGGAGTTAAACCTTATTTATTCCAAGATAAAATTTACTCATGCAGAAAAAGAAGCGTTTATTAAGATGTTGATTTACTCAATTGATTTTCGCAGTGAATTTACGGTTATGCATACCATTACCACCGTAAGTATCGCAGATGAGATTGGTTACCTGATGAAGCTTTCAGATTATGACAGGGGGATTTTGCATTATGGGGCACTGCTTCATGATATCGGGAAAATATCCACCCCCGTTAATATTCTGGAGGCACCAAGAAAACTTACGGATGAAGAGATGGTTTTGATGAAGAATCATGTACGGATGAGCGAATATATCCTGAAAGATTTCATTCATCCGGATATTCTGGAGATAGCCATAAGGCACCACGAAAAGCTGGATGGTTCTGGTTATCATAGAAAACTTACCGAAAAGGATCTGACAATGCCTCAAAGAATACTTGCTGTTGCGGATATAGTCAGCGCTTTGTGCGGGAAGAGAAGTTATAAAGATGTATTTCATAAAGATACCATACTGAATATCCTCACAAAAGATGCAGATAAAGGCAAGCTCTGCCCATTGACGATTCAGTGTGTTACAGATAATTTTGATAAAATTATGAGTAATGTCAGTGATAATACCTTAAAGCCCCTTAATATTTATGGAGATATCAGGAAAAGATATAAGGCTCTGCATAAAAAGTTAATGGAACTGGATATGAGCGGTGTAAACTCCCTTTCAGGCTCTGTGCTTTAAGGAATACATGCCAGGTGGTTCAGAACATTGGTATAAGTTGGGTTAAGGACTAATTTATCACATAAAATTGATCAAAATTAATAAAAATAATGCAATTCTTACTTGTATACCATTTTCATTTGGACTATAATGTATCTGAGATTTTGCTATTCGACAGTGTTAATTATGAGATTAACATTTCATGGCATGTATAAAAATATGAGGCCTGTCAAGGATGGACAGGCTTAAACGAATGCCTAAAAGGCAGTGTTATTTACGAAAGGAGATATTGACGTGGGATTTATTGACGTAATCAAGGAAAGAGCAAAACAAAACAAAAAGACAATCGTATTACCGGAGACCGGTGACAAAAGAACATTAGAAGCAGCAGCAAAAATATTAGAAGAAGGTATTGCAAACATAGTTCTTGTGGGTAATAAAGAGGCTATCCAAAAAGAAGCAGAAGGTTTAGACCTTTCAGGAGCTTCCATCGTAGATCCGTCCTCCACGGATAAACTGGAAGCATATATCAATCTTTTAGTAGAATTAAGAAAGAGCAAAGGTATGACCCCTGAAGCTGCAAAAGATTTATTGACCAAGGACTACCTGACTTTTGGCGTTACTATGGTTAAAGCAGGTGATGCCGACGGTATGGTGGCAGGAGCCATCAATGCCACTGCTAATGTATTAAGACCGTCTCTTCAGATTCTGAAAACTGCACCCGGTACAAAACTGGTATCTGCATTTTTCATTATGGTTGTTCCTGATTGCGAATATGGTTCTAACGGTACTTTCATCTTTTCCGATGCAGGCTTAAATCAGAATCCCAATGCGGAAGAACTGGCTGCGATTGCCGGAAGCTCCGCTAAGAGTTTTGAATTACTGGTGGGTGAAGAACCCATCGTTGCTATGCTTTCCCACTCTACCAAAGGAAGTGCAAAGCATGCAGATGTAGATAAAGTAGTAGAGGCTACAAAGATTGCAAAAGAATTATATCCGGATGTTAAACTGGATGGAGAATATCAGCTGGATGCTGCCATTGTACCAAGTGTCGGTGCTTCCAAAGCTCCCGGCAGTGAGATAGCCGGAAAAGCGAATGTATTAATATTCCCTGACCTGGATGCAGGTAATATCGGTTACAAATTAACTCAAAGACTTGCCAAGGCAGAAGCTTACGGTCCTATTACCCAGGGTATTGCAAAACCGGTAAATGACTTATCCAGAGGATGTTCTGCAGAAGATATCGTAGGTGTTATCGCAATAACTGCGGTTCAGGCAGGTGCGGCTAACTAATATAATCTATAACTGGTGAAAGGTAGGAGCGTATCAAAAGACCTGCCTTTTACCGTTTATTCATAAAAAACTAATTTCTATACATTAAAGGAGAAAAATATGAAGGTTTTAGTTATTAACTGTGGCAGTTCTTCACTGAAATATCAGTTGATTGATTCAGAGAGTGAAAAAGCTCTGGCTGTCGGACTTTGTGAAAGAATTGGAATTGACGGCCGTTTAAACCATACACCGGCAGGTGGTGATAAAGTAGTTATAGAAGCTCCCATGGAGAATCATGAAGCAGCTATAAAAATGGTTCTGGATGCGCTTATCGATGTCAGCCACGGAGTAATCAAGTCCTTAAGTGAAATCGGTGCAGTTGGACATAGAGTTGTACACGGCGGAGAGAAATTTGCCTCTTCCGTAGTCATTACGGATGAAGTAATAGCAGCAATCGAAGATTGCAACGATCTGGCACCTTTGCACAATCCGGCCAATTTAATCGGAATCCGTGCCTGCCAGGCAATTATGCCCGGTATTCCCATGGTTGGAGTATTTGATACTGCTTTTCATCAGACGATGCCTCCTAAGGCTTATCTCTATGGTCTTCCTTATGAATATTATGAAAAATACAAAATCAGAAGATATGGTTTTCATGGAACCAGTCACAGCTATGTAGCTAAGAAAACCGTTGAACTGGTAGGGTTAGATCCGGAGCATTCCAAAGTAATTGTCTGCCATCTGGGTAACGGAGCAAGTATTACCGCTATTTTAGATGGTAAATCCGTGGACACCAGTATGGGCTTTACTCCGCTGGAAGGTCTTATTATGGGAACCAGAAGCGGTAGTATTGATCCTGCTATTATTGAGTTTATTGCCAACAAAGAAAATAAATCCATTGAAGATATCATGAACATTCTTCAAAAGAAATCCGGCGTTTATGGTATGTCCGGTGTTTCCAGTGATTTCCGTGATCTGGAGGCAGCTGCAAATGAAGGTAATGAAAAAGCAAAAGTAGCAAAGGATGTTTTTGTTTACCGTGTAGCGAGATATATCGGATCCTATGCAGCAGCGATGAACGGTGTGGATGCAATTGCTTTTACAGCCGGTCTTGGTGAAAATGATATGAAGGTAAGAGCTGAAATCCTTTCCTATTTAGAATTTCTTGGTATAAAATTAAATGTTGAGAACAATAATACAAGAAGTAAGGAAATTCTTATCTCTACCGATGACTCAAAGGTTAAAGTATGCGTAATTCCTACCAATGAAGAACTTGCAATCGCTAGGGAAACCGTTGCATTACTATAAAAACACCATATATTTATATAAAATAGCCATTGACAAATCATGGTGGCCTGACTATAATATAAGAAGTGCGAATTTTTAATGATAGGAGATTGTCATGATTATTAATTTATCTGAGATAATGTCTATTAAAGGCAATGTCGAACATATACAAGCACCTATCGAACTAGAGAGTTTTTGTATGGAGGGAATAGAATATCCCTTTGCCAGTAAGTCTTTTGCGGAACTGACCCTGACACATATAGGGGAAAGAAAAGTAAAAGTTGAAGGCGAAGCAAAATTATCTTTATTAATTCCGTGCAACAGATGCCTTGAAGGGGTAGAAACCTGGTTTGAACTAAAGATATCTCAGGATCTGGATTTCAAACAGGGTACAGATGACCGAATCGAGGAATTAGACGAAAAAAATTATATTAATGGATATAATCTGGATGTAGATTTACTGGTTTATAATGAAATACTTATAGACTTTCCCATGAAGGTTCTGTGTGACGAGGACTGTAAGGGTATTTGTAAGGTTTGCGGAACGAACTTGAATAAAAGTTCCTGTAACTGTGATACTGCTGTTTCCGATCCCAGAATGTCAGTAATCCGAGATATATTCAATAACTTTAAGGAGGTGTAATCATGGGAGCTATCTGTCCAAAGAATAAATCTTCAAAAGCAAGAAGAGACAGCCGCAGAGCAAACTGGAAAATGTCTGCCCCTAACTTAGTTAAGTGCAGTAAGTGCGGTGCGTTAATGATGCCACACAGAGTTTGCAAAGCTTGTGGATCTTATAACAAGAAAGAAATCATTTCTGCTGAATAATCATATTCAAAGGATATTTCAAAGTGTAAGTTAAAAGCCTAAAACCATAACGGTTTTAGGCTTTTTTGAATCTTTTTTAATTTCCGCCAGGGCCGTCGCGTCTTTCCCTGTTATCGATATCGGTGCTGTCAGCACTGGTAAAGGAAGGGAGCTTCCGGGTGTTGGAAACGTCTGACTTTTTGTTTGATGCTTTGTTGGTACTGGAATTTTTAGACGCTTTATTTTTTGAGTTTGCCATAACGATCTCCTTTCTTAACCTTATAACTAATTACAGGTTAATGCCTCAGGCAGTATCTGGTTTAAATATATTGGATATGCCTTTGGAGCTAGTATGACTCAGTTTTTTTATATTATACGGTATATTGTACAGGAAAAAGAATCAGTCTATAACTAAGGTGGTGGCTTTATTGGTTAAGATGTATTGCAGTATGGATTTGACATATTCATTCAGGTTCTTTGAATCTTCCAGGGTAGTGTCAGATAATTCAAAATAAGTTATTTTATCCGCGGGTGTATTTTTAAAATCAGGTTTAAATAGGGTTTCGCTTTGCGGAAGAAAGCGGCCTTTCTTTTTGTTGTAACAGTTTGCCGGTTTGGCTTTTACTTTAAACTCCTTGTCAACGTACTGGGCAACACTTTTATGTATAGCGGTGTCTTCCTTTGGCAGATAGAAATAGTCTCTGTAATTTTCAAAATAATATTTCAGTTCCCCATTGTATACCGGCAGTTTTAGTGTAAGCTCATTATCTGTGAGTATGAGTTTAACGGAGAAGAGTGCGGATGGATTTTGGTTCTCTGTATCAGACGTACCGATTGCAGGCAAAGAGGTATGTAAGGTAACCGGCTGAGCCAGGTGAAACGGTAGTACGGAGTGAAGGCATAGCAGAGAAGGGAGCTGCTCCTCGTGGTTAAAAGCAGACAGTGTGTCTTCCTGTGCAGGTTCCTCCTTATAGGATACGGCCTCTAAAGGGCAGTTTTCAAATATATCCAGGTAAAAGAGCATGTCCGCAACGCGGATTAAGCCTTTTACATCTTCGAAATTATGAACCAGAATTATTTCAGATAAATCCAGCGAGGATAGATATTTCGTATTATCCCTTTCTATTCGGGTTATACTAAAACCATTATTGGATTCTGCGGCAGCTTTGTTCTGAGAGCTTTTCTGCAATAATTTTTCGTATTGAAGACGTCCCAGGTAATTGGCATAGATTTGTATCAGTTCTTCCCCGCTGAAGGTATCCCTTCGATTTATACCGACGAATTTTTCAACGGTTTTTAATTTATAGTTGGGCAAAGGCAGAAGCTTTTTTATTTTCAGAATTTTCTTATAGATATCATAGCTTTCAATTTCATTAAAGGATAACCCTAAATTATGTTTTCTGCATTTTTGCAGAATGAAGGGAATATCAAATCCGGTACCGTTAAAATGGACCAGACGCTTATGGGACTTCAGCATCTGAAAAAAAGCCTCTAATATTGGTTGTTCACTGTTCATATCGTCTGCGAGCCACTGGGTTATCTGCCAGCTGTTATCTTTATAATACATGCATCCGATTAAATAAAGATAAGCTGTATTGGCTGAAAAGCCGGTGGTCTCTATATCAAAGAAAATAATATCCTCCCATTCATACGGAGTCATCAGAGGATAGGATGGATTGATATTTAATTTCGTGGTGATTGTTTTCATATTTACCTCACATTCCTGTCCGAAGCTATGGTATATCATTCTATGTGGCTTTTGTTTCGCACCTAAAAAAACACGCGTCTGGTATGCTAATTTATAACTTAATCATTTCTTAATTATTTTATCATAAATGGTTAACTTTACAAGTGTGGAATATAATTGTAAAATAAATGTGTATTTCATGTGATAAATATGTTAAAATATGCATAATATCTTTTGACATGACTGTTTGATTACTATATTCTGATGATATTTTATTAAGGACTGATTTTGATTATGTGGAGCTTAAAAGTATTTGGTCTGGAGTTTATGAATGTTTTTTATAACTTTATTATATATTCTTTTCTTGGCTGGATTTATGAAAGTGTGTATGTTTCTATCCATAAAAGAACCTGGGTGAACCGGGGCTTTTTAAATGGGCCTTTTATACCGATATATGGAGCAGGGGCAACTATTGTTTATATGGTTTTCTGGCAGTACCGTAGCCGGTATTTGCTGGTATTTATCGGCGGCATGCTTCTGGCAACTGTGCTTGAGTATGTAACTTCCCTTTGTATGGAATTGCTTTTCCATGCAAAGTGGTGGGATTACAGCGATAAGAAGTTTAACATTAACGGCAGGGTCTGTCTTTCGGCATCCGTATTCTGGGGGATATTATCCCTTCTCATGACAGAATTATTGCAGCCCCGTATGGTGAACGTGTTAAATGCCATTCCGGATACGGCCGGTGAATATCTGGGATATATTTTAATTGCAGTTTTATTAGCAGATACATCGGTTACGGTTATACATACTCTGCAGCTTGATAAGATACTTTCCGAATTGCAGAGGATTAAACTGGAGTTCCAGGATTATCTGGATAAGACCAGGATATATGAGACCAGAGATGAAATAAAACATCGGTTAACGGCGTATAAACCCTCCGAGCTGTTGGATAGTATCCGGCTTTTTATGGAAGAAAACAGAGATAAATTAATTGAAAGGAACAAATTCATAGAAGGTTTTGACTTTAAAAAACTGCGCCTGGATTTGGAAGGACACATCAGAGAATACTTGGGCAGATTACAGGCTGGCGAGAGTCAGACAAGTTATGTCCAGAGACGTCTGATGAAAGCCTTCCCTAATATGCGTTCTGTGAGACATGAACTGGAACTTACAAGTTTGAAGGAAAGATTAAGAAAAGGAATTAGTAAAGAGAGGTGGCGAAATATGAGCAATATACTGAGTGATGATATTAAAGGAACCACCAAAAGTTATTTAAGTGGATTTTTACGAGTTGCTTTGGTTGGTATTTTAGTTCTGATTCAATTTGCGGTTCTATTCCTGCTTACATACTGGCTTAGCGAGTCTACGATTTATATTTACCTGATTATAGAGATTTTCAGTATATTTATAACCATCGGTCTTGTAAACGACAACCGGAGTCCGTCCTATAAAATAGGCTGGATCTGCATTATACTCATACTGCCGTTAACCGGGCATATCATGTATGGGTTATGGGGAAAAGCCGGTTCTAAGAGAAAGATAGAAAAGCAGGTACTGGCTAAGTTAAATCACGGTTATCAATACCTGCATTATGATTCTGCCCTGGCGGAAGAATACGCACAGCAATATCCGACTAAGAGCCGGATTTCAAGATACATGGAAACGCAGCACTTCCCTTTATTTAAAAATAACCAGATCCAATATTATCCAATGGGTGAAGACACTTTCGAAGCTATTTTTGAAGATATTAAGAATGCAAGGATGTTTATACTGATTAATTTCTTTATCGTAGGAGAAGGTGTTTTATGGGATAAGATGCACAAACTGCTTCTTGAGAAGATCCAGGAAGGCGTCCGGGTAAAATTTATGTATGACGATTTCGGTGCCACCTTAAGAACTCCGAATAATTTCAGAAAGAATCTGGAGGCGGAAGGTTTTGAAATCGGCGTATTCAACCCCATTCACAAATATACGGATAAGTTATACATGAACTACCGAAGTCATCAGAAAATCATAGTAATAGATGGTAATATCGGATATACAGGAGGTATGAATCTGGCGGATGAATATGTCAATCTCATCAGCCGGTTCGGTACCTGGAAAGACAATGCGGTCAGGGTAGTGGGAGATGCGGTTTGGGGACTTACGGTAACCTTCCTGCAGATGTGGGAGATCTGTAACAGCAGTGCTGTCATTGATTATGATATCTACCGGCCTACCATGGAATTTCCGCCCAGCAATGTATACTGCCATGTAATCGCCGATGGCCCCGCCAACAATCCGAATAACCCCATTGAATCCATTTACATGCAGATTATCAATTATGCAAAGAAATATGTTTATATAACCACACCTTATTTAATTATTGAAGACGGTATGAAACAGGCGTTGATTACGGCTGTAAAAAGTGGAGTTGACGTCCGGATTATCACTCCGTTTATTCCGGATAAAAAGAATGTAAAGCGTCTTACCAATTATAATTACGGTCAGCTGCTGGAAGCCGGCGTAAAGATATATGAATATAAACCTGGATTTATCCATGCCAAGACCATAATTAATGAGGATTGCGGTATTGTCGGCACTGTTAATATGGATTACCGCAGTTTTTATCTCCATTATGAATGCGGTCTCTGGATGTGCAACCGGGAGGTTATAAATGTAATTAAAGATGACCTGTTGGATACCATGGATATCAGCATGGAGATGACTTATCAGGAATGGAAGAACCGGCCCTGGTACCTAAAAACTTACCAGAGGATACTGAATTTATTTTCTACTCTGATGTAGTACCCGAAGCGGTTTTCCATAGGAAAACAAGATGCGAACACCTGTTTTGAAAGTTCTTGCTTAATTTCTTTATGGAGGTTATAATAGAGATAATTAAGCAGGAACTGTTTGGAAAGGTTTGGTATTTTCATGATATCGTACATAAAAGGTGAACTAACGGAGATAAGTGAAGAAGGTATTATTCTTGAGGCAAACGGCCTGGGTTATGAAGTCCGAATGCCCCTTTCTTCTTTAAGCGGCTTGCCAAGAACCGGAAGCCAGATAAAAATATATACATATCTGCATGTCAGAGAAGATGCAGTCGGTTTATTTGGGTTTTTAACCCGTGATGATCTAAAAGTTTTTAAGCTGTTAATTACAGTTAACGGAATCGGGCCGAAAGGTGCGCTGGGGATCTTATCTGCCATTACACCCGACGATCTGCGTTTTGCCGTTCTCTCCGATGATGTTAAAACCATAGCAAAAGCACCGGGAATCGGTACAAAGACCGCCGGAAAGTTAATACTTGAGTTAAAGGATAAATTAAAGCTGGAGGATGCCTTCGAACAGAAATTAACCAACCAGCTGGAAGGACAGTTAAATCTTTCCGGAACCGGTGTGAATCTGTCCGACGTTAGGAAAGAGGCGATAGAAGCCCTGGTGGTGTTAGGGTATTCCCAGGCGGATGCTGCAAAAGCGGTTAGAAACATTGAGCTGAAAGAGGGGATGACCTCGGAAGATGTGTTAAAGCAAAGTTTGAAGCGATTAATATAAGAAAATCATGGGTGTTAAAATGGGAAAACGGATTATTACTACGGAATTAATAGAGGAAGACAAAAAAATAGAGAGCACTTTAAGA
Source organism: Bacillota bacterium (assembly GCA_023443925.1). The sequence goes on from JAEZSL010000200.1 coordinate 14,397, forward strand.
CCCCAGCTTCTGGAGGATTATATCGGACAGACCAAAGCCAAGGAAAATCTAAAAGTGTATATTGAAGCGGCGAAGCAAAGGAAGGAAAGCCTGGATCACGTTCTTTTTTATGGACCGCCGGGACTTGGCAAAACCACTTTAGCCGGTATTATTGCCAATGAGATGTCGGTCAATATGAAGGTAACCTCTGGTCCGGCCATAGAAAAACCAGGTGAAATGGCCGCTATTTTAAATAACCTGCAGGAAGGTGACGTTTTGTTTGTGGACGAAATCCACCGTTTGAACCGGCAGGTAGAAGAATTGTTATACCCGGCCATGGAGGATTATGTTATCGATATTGTAATCGGCAAAGGAGCCTCCGCTAAATCCATACGGATTGACCTCCCTAAATTTACCCTGGTTGGTGCAACGACCAGAGCCGGAATGCTGACACCGCCCTTAAGGGACCGTTTTGGCGTGGTGAACCGGCTGGAGTTTTATACCGTAGAGGAATTAAAGGTAATCATCAGCCGCTCGGCACAGGTGTTCCAGGTTAAGATAGATGAAGAAGGCGCGCTGGAACTGGCCAGGCGTTCCAGAGGTACCCCAAGACTGGCAAACCGGCTTCTAAAAAGAGTGCGGGACTTTGCACAGGTTAAGTACGACGGCCATATAACCAAAGAAGTGGCTGACTTCGCTTTGGATCTGCTGGAAGTGGACAAGCTGGGCCTTGATAATACCGATCGGGAGATTCTGTTTACCATGATTGAAAAATTCGGAGGAGGGCCGGTAGGCATTGAGACGGTGGCTACTACCATCGGGGAGGATACCGGAACCATAGAAGAGGTTTATGAGCCTTATCTGGTCCAAAACGGACTTATATTACGGACGCCCAGAGGCAGGGTAGTATCGGATCTGGCTTATAAGCATTTTGGTCTGTGTCAAGAAAAGCTTGTGTAACCGCTGGAGATGGTTTATAATGTAATTTATCAGAATCCGGTTTAAAACACCGGTAAAGACGGTGCCTTTTGGCGTATATCCGGTAAAAGGACAGGCTTTCATACAAACAGGTACTATAAAACTCTGAGGAGCGATTACATGAATAAGATGAACAATATCGAAGTAATCATTAATAACAAAAGATATACTTTACGCGGGTATGAAAGCGAGGAATACCTTCAGAAGGTTGCATCTTATATTAATAATAAGCATACGGAATTTAAAAAGCAGGATTTTTATAAAATGCTGGATTCAGAGATGAAAGGCATTTTAATGGAAATCAATATTGCTGACGATTATTTTAAAATCCGTAATCAAATAAAAGAAATCGAGAACGAAAACGATAGCAAAAGCAAAGAAATATTTGAATTAAAGCATGAGTTAATATCTGCCCAGACGAAACTGGACGCAGCGGTGAAAGAAATAGAAGCTCTGAAAAAAGAAATAAATGAAGCACAGAAAAATATTATCCGGTTAGAAACCGAATTAATGGATAAGAATAAATAAAACCAAATGTTAATATAAGAAGCTGTTGCAAAACTCATAATTTAAGGTGCTTACATGGTATTCAGGCCATGTGGGGAATTAACTTATATTTTGCTGCAGCTTTATTTTTAGAGAACGGGGTAGTTCATGAAAAAGATAGAAATACTGGCACCGGCAGGTTCTTATGAAAGCCTGGTTGCCGCTGTGAATGCATCTTGTGATGCAGTGTATATCGGAGGGGCAAAATTTGGAGCAAGGGCATATGCTGACAATCTGGCAGAGGATAACATGCAGCGTGCCATTGATTACGTGCATATACATGATAAAAAAATATATATGACAGTAAATACTTTACTGAAAAATTCGGAATTGGAAGAGGAGTTGTATGATTATCTACAGCTTTATTACAGGCAGGGACTGGATGCGGTAATCGTTCAGGATCCTGGTGTGCTGCAATTTATTCATGAGAATTTTCCAGAGCTACCCATTCATGCCAGTACGCAGATGACACTGACTATGGCAGCAGGGGCTAATGTATTAAAAGACAAAGGGGTTACCAGAATTGTAACTTCCAGAGAACTGGGGCTTGAGGAAATCAGGGCAATTCGCAGCGGGACGGAATTGGAGATTGAAGCCTTTGTCCATGGAGCTCTTTGCTACTGTTATTCCGGCCAGTGCCTCATGAGCAGCATGATCGGCGGAAGAAGCGGGAACCGGGGCAGATGCGCGCAGCCCTGCAGAATGCCTTATCAATTAACCGGGGATGGTAAAAATATAACTTCTCCAGAAGAAAAATATCTGTTGAGTCCGAAAGATATCTGTACCATCGATTCGATTCCAGAGCTGGTGGATGTCGGTATTGATTCCTTTAAAATCGAAGGCCGGATGAAGCGGCCGGAATATACCGCCGGGGTGACCGCTGCTTACCGGAAGTATACGGATAAGTACCTGGAGCTTGGCAGAGAGAAGTACGAGCTCTACAGACAGACCCATAAGGAGGAAATCAGGCAGGATATTATGGATCTGAAAGACCTGTACAACCGGGGCGGTTTTACACAGGGGTATTATAAAGAGAGAAACGGCAGGGACATGATTTCTATGTACCGCCCGAACCACAGCGGTGTACCGGTTGGTAAGGTCACCGACATAAAGGGCAGCCAGGCGGTGATCCGGTTAGAAGAGGATATCCATGCCCAGGATGTGCTGGAGATTCGAAATACGATTGAAAGTTTATATGATTTTACTGTAAAAGCTGATGAAGGAAAAGGGAAAAGCTATACCGCCAATCTGGGCAAGGTCTCTAATGTAAGAAAAGGTAATGTGGTGTACCGGACTAAAAACAACCAGCTGCTCCTTAACCTTTCTGAAAAATACCTTGAATCAGGAGATAAGATACCGGTAACCGGGTTCCTGACGGTTTATCCGGGGGAACCGCTGAAACTAAAGCTTACCTGTCGTGATATATCGGTGGAAGTATACGGCGATACGGTACAGGAAGCCCAGAATCAGCCTATGACGGAAGACAAAATCAAAAAACAGCTGTTAAAAACAGGCGATACCGATTTTTCGTTTCAGGAACTAAACATCAATATGAACGGTAATGTCTTTATACCGGTTCAGAAATTAAATGAACTAAGGCGCAGCAGTTTGGAGGCTTTATGGCTGGCTGTTGCAGAAAAACACCGCAGAATATTGCCGGATAAAAACAATGGTGGCAGCGGGAGCAATGAGGCAGGTGAACTTACCTCAAAAGTATCGGGAAGTAGTGTGGAATCGAGAGACAATACCAGTGAATTAGGAATCTGTGCCGCGGTTTGTACCAGAGAACAGGCTATGGCAGCCTGTGAATTAAAGGAAGTAGCGGATATCTATCTGGAAAGTGATGCCGTTCCCTTTTCAGAACTTCTGGAATTAACAGGACATATAAGGCAGCAGGGTAAGAAGTGCTACATTATACTGCCGCATATTTTCCGCAGGGTAACCTGGCAATATTTTTTACAGAATAAAACCATATTGACAGACAATACTATAAATGGATATATTTTACGAAATTATGAAGAGTATTCTTTTGTTACGGAGGAACTTAAGGGAGCTGAACTTGGCAAGGAATTCATTACGGATTATAATCTGTACGTCATGAACCACTTTGCAGCCAGGTTCTGGCAGGAGTTAGGAGTAACCCGGTTTACGGCGCCTGTGGAATTAAATTCTAATGAATTAAAAGAGTTGAGGAGCGTCTACTCTGATTTGCTTGTATACGGATACCTTCCTTTGATGGTATCCGCCCAGTGCCTGGTTAAAACAGCAGCGGGCGGAAATAATACGCATCTTTCCGGGGTGGCCGGGAATCCTTGCTGCAAAAAGGATATAACGGATGTGAGGCTGACGGACCGATACCAGAAGGAAATGCGTATAAAACGTCACTGCCGGGAATGCTATAATACGATTTATAACAGCCAGTGTCTGTCTCTCCTATCCAATGCAAAAGAAGCGGGAGAACTGGGGCTTAAGAACCTCCGGTTGAATTTTACTTTTGAATCTTCCCGGGAAACCAAAGAGATTCTGGGTGCATATATTGAAACTTACAGGTATAACAGCAGTCCTTCTCAGGAGATTAAGAATTACACCCGCGGGCATTTTAAACGCGGGATCGAATAAATAAGCCGGCTTTTACGATACCATTATAAAGGGGTTGAATGCTATTGGCTAATATAGTCGCAGAATTTTCCAAATACATCAATATAGTTTTAATCGCCATATATACCTACTATGCTTTCCGGGTGTTCGGTTTCAGTGATAAAAAGAGACAGAACAGTACTTACCGGAGAATGAGCTACCTTATATTCGGCTTTCATTTTATCTGCTATCTGGTATTATATCTTAATAGCATGAGTATTAAAATCGTATTTTTATATGTACTGGAAGTGATAGCCATGATTCTGGTGCTGACCTTATATCAGTGGATTTATGTGAACCTTTCCAAGCAGATACTTCATAATATGTTATTGATGTTAAACGTAGGTTATGTTATGCTGACCCGTTTATCCTATGATAAAGCAATTAAACAGTTTGTCATTGCCTCGGCTGCGCTGGGATTGTGCCTGATACTTCCCCTTTTAATCGATAAGCTGAAATATTTATCAAAATTAGGATGGCTTTACGGAGTCTTTGGTGTTATTTTTCTCACCTCCGTACTGCTTTGGGGAGTTGAAAATTACGGCGCTACTAACTGGATCCGGATCGCAGGATTTACTTTTCAGCCCTCGGAGTTTGTTAAGATACTATTTGTTTTCTGTATCGCCTCGCTTTTATCGAAGAGGACGGATTTCCGCTATATATTTTTCGTAACGGCGCTGGCTGCCCTGCATGTTATAGTACTGGTGCTGGAAAAAGACCTGGGAGGAGCATTGATATTTTTTATTACCTACCTGGTTATGCTGTTTGTTGCCACCTCCAATCCACTGTATTTTTACTCAGGCTTACTGGCAGGCTGCGGAGCGTCTTATCTGGCATACCGGTTATTCGGCCATGTCCGGATCAGGGTAATGGTCTGGAGGGACCCCTGGACAATGATCGATAAGGAAGGGTATCAGGTTTCCCAGTCATTATTTGCAATCGGGACGGGAGGCTGGTTTGGAATGGGACTTTCCATAGGACTTCCCACCAGTATACCGGTAGTGGACAGTGATTTTATATTTTCAGCCATTTCCGAAGAAATGGGAGGCTTGTTTGCAGTCTGCCTTATCTTAATCTGTATCAGTACCTTTGTTATGTTTATAAATATTGCCATGAAATTAAGCAACAATTTCTATAAGCTGATTGCTCTTGGGCTCAGTATTATGTATATATTCCAGGTTTTTTTATCCATCGGAGGCGTTACAAAATTTATCCCTTCAACCGGTGTTACCCTGCCGTTAATCAGTTACGGCGGCAGTTCCATATTAAGCAGTATCATAATGTTTAATGTAATACAGGGACTTTATGTACTGGGTCAGGACAGGAATGATAAAATTGAGAAAAGAAAAAGAAAGAACAGCAAAGAAACAGAATAAAGAAAAGCGCGTATTTCATTCGGACCAGATCAATACACTGAACCGTATTATGAATGAGGACGGCGGCAGGGGGACGGATCAAAGTCAGGAAGAACCGAAAAGAAAATTAAGTAAAAAGGAACAGACCAACCGTGAAATTATGCTGGTCACCTATATATTCGTCGGGTTATTTGTGCTGGTACTGGGGTACTTCACTAATTTTATGATTTCCCAGAGTTCGGAAGTGATCAATAACGCCTATAACCAGCGTCAGGACTTATTGTCGGAACAGGTTATAAGAGGGGATATTTTATCTTCTGACGGCAAGACATTAGCCCATACGGTTACAGAGGAAGACGGTAAGGAAAAACGTGACTATCCTTTCGGGAGAATGTTTGCTCATGCGGTGGGAAGATTCTCCAAAGGGAAAACCGGCCTCGAGGCTTCTGAGAACTTTCATCTCCTTACCTCTAACAATAATACCATCAGCAAAATCGTAAGAGAACTCTCAGGCGATAAAAATATTGGTGACAATATCGTTACCACTTTGGACAGCAGGCTGCAAAAAGCCGCTTATGATGCCCTTGGCAGTTATAGAGGGGCAGTTGTGGTAACAGAACCTTCCTCCGGAAAAATTCTGGCTATGGTATCAAAACCTGATTACGACCCAAATAATATTGACGTCAAATGGGAAGACTTAGTGGAAGACAGTGACAAAAATTCAGCTCTCATCAACCGCGCTGCCCAAGGTTTATATCCGCCCGGCTCGACTTTTAAGATACTGACAGCTCTGGAATACATGAAAGAAAATCCGGATTATTCAGAATATACTTATAACTGTAAGGGTAAAGGAAAATTTAATGATATAACCATCAATTGCTATAATAATAAGGTTCACGGTGAAGAAGACTTAATGGAATCGTTTGCAAAATCCTGTAATGCAAGCTTTGCCAATATCGGTACAACGTTAAATTTATCATCTTTTCACAAACTTTGTGAAAAGTTCTTATTTAATGCTTCTCTGCCAACGAATCTGGTATATAATCGGAGCAGTTTTGTTCTAACCGGGAAATCACCGGCGAGAGAAATACCCCAGACTGTTATCGGCCAGGGCAAAACCCAGATAACACCTCTTCATAATGCTCTTATTGTTTCCACCATTGCCAACGGAGGGATTATGATGAAACCCTATATGGTGGATCATATCGAAAATCAGGGCGGCAATGTAATTAAAAAATATATGCCTGAAATATATGATACCCTGATCACACCGGACGAAGCCCAGATACTAACCTCTTTTATGAGGGAAGTTGTAACGGACGGTACCGGAACAGCGCTGAATAACAAACGGTATGCCGTTGCCGGCAAGACCGGCTCAGCCGAATATGAGGAAGGGAAACCGGCTCATGCCTGGTTTGTCGGCTTTGCCCCGGCAGAAAAACCGGAAATTGCAGTCAGTATCATTGTGGAGAGCGTGGGAACGGGAAGCGAATATGCCGTACCGATTGCTTCAGATATATTTAAAACTTACTTTAATAATAAGTAAATGTTAGCACGTTTTGGGGTAATTTCATAAGTTAACTTGGGAAATATGGTGGTAACCTGGATAAATTTGTGAGAATTGCATAAATTTTTGTTGAACAATTATGTAAAATGATGTATACTGTTAGTAGAAAAATCGACACACCTATATACAGGAGGGATTGCGATGATTGAAGCAACGAGCTGTGGCGGTGTAGTTATATTCAGAGGAAAGATTTTACTACTGTATAAGAACTATAAAAATAAATATGAAGGATGGGTTCTGCCAAAAGGGACTGTGGAGGAAGGCGAAGAATATAAGGAGACAGCGATACGTGAAGTCAAGGAAGAAACAGGTACGGATGCTTCTATTATTAAGTATATCGGCAAAAGTCAGTATACCTTCAGCACACCGCAGAATACAGTAATAAAGGATGTTCATTGGTATTTAATGATGTCTGATAGCTATTACAGCAAACCACAACGAGAAGAGTATTTTATGGATTCAGGATATTACAAATTTCATGAAGCTTATCACATGTTAAAATTTTCGAATGAAAAGCAGATCTTAGAACGCGCCTATAATGAATATGTAGATTTAAAAAAAAGTAATCTGTGGGGCAATAAAAAGTATTTTTAATCGGTAACAAACTGAAATCAAAGGAGTTATATCCTAGGATAATTATAAAAAGACAGGCGTTATTTGCTTGTCTTTTTTTTGTTCCGGGTTTTATTTCATTACAGTGGGAAAACGCTGTGAAGAAATGTTGAGGGTTCATCCGGCTGATTGTATGCCGTTTGCATGCCGTTTGTATGCCGTAAAAGAGGAAAAAATCACAGGCTTTGCTTTAATGCTGTTAAACCCCAATACCAGGATATATACAAATTTTCCGGGCAATGCTATAATAATTAAGAAAAATAACCTGCGGGAATCGGAACAGGTAATAATGAAACAGGGAGCGGTAGGTTGAAAAAACGAAATACTGTTTTTCAACATCTTGATTTATACGTGCGCCTTAGTGCACAGATGGGAGTTAGGTTGAAAAATAAATTTTTCAAACGCAAGTTTGTGCTTGCGCACAACAAACTTGATATGCACAAAGAGCGTGTGCAAGAATAGAGGTTAAAATGAATACAGTACTTATCGTGGAAGATGATGAAGACATCAATAAAATTCTGAAAAAATACTTTGAGAATGCCGGGTATAAGGTGTTGTGCGCTTATTCGGGAACGGAAGCAAAACTGCTGCTGTCTCTGGAGACCTGTGACCTTATTCTTTTGGACTTAATGATACCTGGTATTTCAGGTGAAGAACTGATTCAATTAATCAGAGAAAAAGATTCAACACCCATTTTAGTCATATCGGCGAAAAGCAGCGTTGATGATAAAGTGAAAGCGTTAAAGACCGGGGCCGACGATTATATGACGAAACCCTTTGAACGGGAGGAAGTACTTGCCAGAGCGGAAGCGATTCTTAGGAGAAGCACAAAAATTCCGGCAAAGAATCCGGAGGATGAAATTTATAACTTTAAGAACCTGAAATTAAAACCTAACTCCAGACAAGCCCTGGTTAATGGCAGCCAGCTTAATCTGACTGCGTATGAATTTGATATTCTGCTGCTGTTAGTTAAACATCCGGAACGGGTATTTACCAAAGAACAGTTATATCAGGAAATCTGGCACAACGGTTACTACGGTGAAGATAACACCATTAATGTCCATGTCAGCAATATACGTAAAAAAATAAAAGATTTTGATGAAGAAGCTTATATCAAAACGGTCTGGGGAATCGGATTTAAGATGGACACCACTGAGGTATAATACTGTGGCGCATCATCAATGATATGGCGAATCATCAATGACACGGCGAATCATTATAATACACGGTGCATCATCTTTATACTTTCTTTAAACTTTATTAAGTACTTGTTTAAGTTAATACCGTATTATAAAAGGGTAAGGAAAATTCCATATTACAAAGATGGAAGCTTTTACAGTTGAAAGGAGAAATCATGCGGGAAACAATATTAACAATGAAGAACCTTGCCAAAAAATATAATACGGTTTATGCTCTAAAGGATGTCAATATGGAGCTCAGACAAGGTGATATCTATGGCCTTGTTGGCAGGAACGGAGCCGGCAAGACTACCTTATTACGGCTTATAACCGGTCAGACTTATGCGACAGAAGGAGAAATGTCATTATTTGAGGCGATAGGGGAAGCGGATTTGAACCGGGAGAGAAAACGGATCGGAGCCATTATAGAGACTCCCAGTTTTTATTCTTATTTAACGGCCGAACAAAATCTGGAATACTACCGGATTCAAAGAGGTATACCAGGAAGCAGCTGCATTAAGGAAGTCCTAAAAGAAGTTGGTTTATCCGAAGCAGGAACGAAGAAATATAAAAACTTCTCACTTGGTATGAAGCAAAGACTTGGACTGGCTCTGGCCCTTATGAACAATCCGGAGATCCTGTTCCTGGATGAGCCAATTAACGGACTGGATCCCTTTGGAATCGTTGAAATCAGGAACCTTTTGTTAAAGTTAAATCAGGAGAAGAAAATTACAATATTAATTTCCAGCCATATATTATCGGAATTATCAAATCTGGTGACCCGTTATGGATTTATACATAACGGCAGTATGATAAAACAGTTGTCCCAGGAAGAGTTGATGAAAGAATGCAGCCAGTATCTGGAGGTTAAAGTAGATCAGACAGAAAAAATGACTGCCCTGCTGGAAAGTGAACTGGGCTGTACCTCCTATACCGTTACACCGGATTATTCGATACAGGTTTATGATTACCTGGATAAACCTTCAATAATCAGTGATTTGGCAGTACGCCACGGAATCGGGCTCAATTCGATTAATACGAAAGAAGTTGATTTGGAACAGTATTTTATTCAACTGGCAGGAGGTATAAAAGATGATTTTGTATATTAAGAGTGAATGGTACCGTCTGCTTCGGTACAAATGGACGTATTTATTTATCGGTATCTGTTCTTTTTTACTGCTTAGCTCCAATGTTTTACTAGCCGTGGTAAATCAGGCAGATGACAGCTTTCAGTATGCAAACACTTATTTTGCTTTTGCAAATGTATATTCCAGTCTGAGCATGGTATATATCTTGTGTATTGCGGTTTCTATTATTATATTTGGAAATGAATATACGGGTCATACGATGAAAAACAGTGTATCCTACGGAATTTCCAGATCTACCATTTATTTTGGAAAACTGGCGGTGCAAATTGTATATTCCATTCTGGCCTTTGCAATCATTATTGGTACAGATGTAATCAGTGCTTACCTGCTGCTGGAAAACTCCGGCTTCCAGGAATTTCAAATTTTGATAAGAGCCTGTGCCGGCAGTTTGCCGCTGTTTATATGCGGATTGGCTACGGTAAACTGCTTTGCCTTTAATATTGAAGGCTCCGGAGCAGTGGCAGCCGCAGCCGGGGTTATGATTGCCCTGCCGTTAGTTAGTAATGCCCTGGGTATGAAATTCCGTTTATTTGCAGAGTTAGCACAAAGACTTCCCTGGAGTATGTTAAACTTTACAAGTCAGGACCCGGTGACCGGAAAACTCCTGTTGTACTGGAGTTCTGATACCGGTTTTCGAAATAGCTGGATTTTGGGACTGGTGCAGGCAGCGCTGCTTACCTTAATCGGATTTTTGTGGTTCCGCAAGAAAGAGATAAGATAGACTTTATGAGAGATATGGATTTCAGGGCTTTGTTAGCCTGTGAGCAAGGTTTGGTTCAGAATAGCATTAACTAAGGGTATGACGCAGGGGTCAAAAGGGCATTTTATGATTGGCATTTATGATTGACTTTTCTGCTTGACTTATGTGATTGACTTTGTGATTGATTTTTATGATTGAATAAAAGATCGACTTGTATGAAATGCATAAAAATATATTTCAAAAAGCTCTTTGAGAACATTTTAATACTGTCGTTTTACACATATTCATGAATTCTTGATGTTAACATTTCGACCCCAATATTAGGATACATCGATATAACAAGGGTGATTTGCGGTTACCAGGAAATAATGCCGGTGAAAGGAGATAGTCCGGATGTTATATCTTATAATAGGCCTAGGTCTTATATGCATCTATTTTGCCGTGCGTTTCCTGGCTTTAAAACAGTCCATCCGTAAGGCTGCTTTCCAGATGGATGAAATTGAAGAACAAAAAGAGAGCAATCGGAATTTAAAAGCGGTTACCTCTGATAAAGAATTAGAAATGCTGCTTAACCGTGTAAATAAGCTTTATGAATTACGGCAGAAGGAAAGAATAAGCTACCAGCGCAGGGAACATCAGCTCCAAAGAGAAGTGGAGAACATCTCCCATGACCTGAGGACTCCCTTAACTTCTATTATGGGGTATACGGAACTGATACTGGACCCGGGTACCTCCCCGGAGGAAAAACAGGAATACTTAACCATTATCCATAAAAGGGCTAAGGTGCTGCAGGGATTTATTGAAGATTTTTATGAACTGTCCAGATTTCAGGGAGAAAATTACCCGCTTCGTTATGAAATTCTGCAGGTTCAGCCTATTATAAAAGAAGTATTGGTATCCTATTACCGGCAGTTTGAGAAAAAGCAGATTCAGGTAGAAATTAATCTGGAGGAGGATGCACGCTGCGGTATTATTGCCGACAGAGTGCAGTTCAACCGGATTTTGAATAACTTAATCCAGAATGCTTTAAAGTATACGAAAACAACATTTACTCTGAAACAATACCGGGCACAGGAGAATTGTATTATTCGGTTCTGTAATGATAATACGGATCTGACCGAGGAAGATATGAAACATATATTTGACCGCTTTTACACCGGAGATGAAAACCGGTCCGGACAAAGCACCGGTCTGGGGCTCACCATTACAAAGCTTATGGTCGAAAATATGAAAGGAAGTATTAAAGGGGAATTAAAAGATAGCCGGTTTACAATTGAGTTATGTTTTAAAATTAAGGAGATATCATAAAGTAAAAACAAATTCCTTTCAACTTCACCTTTCGATTTCATTTAAGGGCTTTTCAATTTCATTTAAGACCTTTCAACTTCATTTAAGGATTGAAAAAGTAAATCCATTTTGCATAAGTAAATTCCAGTTATTTTAAGTGATTATGAAATTGATTCGGTATGAAAATGCTAATTTGGTACAAATTATCCTTGAAAATAAGAAAAAAGACTTGCCATCTTTTGTAACCTGTGTTATAATTCATATGCTAAATTGCACGCATGTTGATTTTTGGCAAGGTGCCCAAAAGGGTCTGCCGGGAACACGATACATGCGGAAGAAATCAACCAAATGGAGGTAATTTATGAGCGTTATATCAATGAAACAGTTACTTGAAGCAGGTGTACATTTCGGACACCAGACAAGAAGATGGAACCCTAAGATGGCTGAGTACATCTACACAGAAAGAAACGGAATCTACATCATCGACTTACAGAAATCCGTTGGCAAAGTAGATGAAGCTTACTATGCAATCAAAGATGTTGTTGCAGAAGGCGGAAAAATCCTTTTCGTAGGAACAAAAAAACAGGCTCAGGATTCTATTAAGTCCGAAGCAGAACGCTGCGGTATGTATTTTGTAAATGAAAGATGGTTAGGCGGTATGTTAACAAACTACAAAACCATCCAGAGCAGAATTGCAAGATTAAAACTAATCGAAACTATGTCCCAGGACGGTACATTTGAAGTTCTTCCTAAAAAAGAAGTTATCGAACTGAAAAAAGAATGGGAAAAACTTGAAAAGAACCTCGGTGGTATTAAAGATATGAAGGGCATTCCTGATGCAATCTTCGTTGTAGATCCTAAGAAAGAAAGAATCTGCATCCAGGAAGCACATGTATTAGGTATTCCGTTAATTGGTATTGCAGATACAAACTGTGATCCGGAAGAATTAGATTATGTAATTCCGGGTAACGATGATGCAATCAGAGCTGTTAAATTAATTGTAGCTAAGATGGCAGACGCTGTTATCGAAGCAAACCAGGGTACTCAGTTAACTGATACAACTGAGGACACTGTTGAAGCAGCAGAAGAAGCAGAAATTGTAGAAGCTTAATCAAATCAATTTAATGGAGGTAACTTAACATGGCTATTACAGCAGCAATGGTAAAAGATTTAAGAGAAATGACCGGAGCCGGCATGATGGATTGTAAAAAAGCTCTTGCCGAAACCGATGGAGATATGGATAAAGCAGTAGAGTTCTTACGTGAAAAAGGTCTTGCAGCAGCTGAGAAAAAAGCTGGAAGAATTGCAGCAGAAGGTATCTGCGCAACTTCTATCAGTGAAGACGGCAAAGTTGCAGCTATCGTTGAAGTTAACAGCGAAACTGACTTCGTAGCTAAGAATGAAACATTCAGAGCATTCGTTACAGCAGTTGTTAACCAGGCAGCTAAGACTACTACCGAAGATATCGATACATTCTTAGCAGAAAAATGGGAATTAGATCCTTCCAAGACAGTAAAAGAAGAATTATCTTCCCAGATCGCCGTTATCGGTGAAAACATGAACATCAGAAGATTCCAGAAGGTTGTTGCTGAGAATGGTTTTGTAGAATCCTACATCCATGGCGGCGGAAGAATCGGTGTTTTAGTTGAAGCTGAATGTGCAGTATACAACGATGCAGCGAAAGAAGCAGCAAAGAACGTAGCAATGCAGATCGCAGCTATTTATCCGAAATATGTTCAGAGATCTGAGATTCCTCAGGATTACATTGAACATGAAAAAGAAATCTTAAAAGCCCAGGCTATGAATGAAAACACAGGAAAGCCTGAAAACATCATTGAAAAAATGATCGAAGGCCGTTTAAATAAAGAATTAAAAGAAATCTGCTTAGTTGACCAGGTATATGTAAAAGACGGTGACTTAACTGTTCAGAAATACCTTGACAGCGTATCCAAAGAAATTGGAACACCTATCACAATTAAGAGCTTTGTACGTTTTGAAACTGGTGAAGGTCTTGCTAAAAAAGAAGAAAACTTTGCCGACGAAGTTGCAAAGCAGATGGGAATGTAAGAAAGACTGGATTGCAACTTCGTCGTAAGAAGCTTGCAAAGCAGATGGAGATGTAAATTAATATTTTAAAAGAGTGCTTAACCGCTGGAAACTTAGTGTTTCCAGCGGTTTTTTTGCGTTTTGGGGGTATAGTAAACTACCGCAAAATACCGCGGGTTTTCGGGTAAAGTTGTTAAGAAGTCAGTACGAAAGTTGGTAAAATTCCGTACCAACTTTTGGCTCGTCGAAGTTTACTTATATTTAGATGGTAATTGAACTTATCAAAATAATTCGAGTGCAAATTATATGGAGAATACAATTAAGTTATTAATAAAATCATTTTGGATTCTTTTATTGAATTATTTCACAATTAGTTATAAAATATTATTAATTCAAAGTCAAAAAATGGTAGATGATATGTAGAATATAGGAAATTAACAGTGGAGAAGATGAATTCTGAAAATAACTAGCATACTATTTCATGCTATAATTTAAATATTTTTGAAGAAAGTGAGCTAGTTCGGCTTCAGTTATTGTAAATTATACGCTAATTAAAGCATTGAAAGTTAGGAAATGAAGTTATTGTGCAGGGAAACGAAAATAGGACATGTTATAGCAATAATGGGAACTTGATAAATATTATGAAGCAACGGTAACACCTTTGTAAATTACAGAAATAGCTTAAAAAATATAAATGGGGGTTATGGGTGAGACTATGATTAAGGATATCGATGAAGAAATAAACGATGTAAGAATTAAATTAATAGAATTGTCAGCAGAAACACTTAAGCAACCTATTGAAATCTTGACTCTTAATGATTGCCCTAATTTTTTATTAAGAGATAGTATCATCTACAGACTTTTTAGTATCAGGTTTCATTTATATCTTATTGGTAATACACAAGGTAATATTGTGAAATCTATGGAAAAGAGATTTCCGAATGATGATATTGAGCTTTTTCTTATAGGAAGAGACCGATTACTTTACCTTTTTGATGATATTGTGTTCGGATTATGCTCACTATTAGACTACATTGGAAATATGATAGGGTTGATATATATAGGCCAACATAAAGCAAATATCAAATGGAATGGATGCATAAAATCGTGTCGTGATAAGAATAATTTGTTAAGTAATTACTCAATTTCTAAGTATTTAATTGAACAAGATAAACTATGGGCTAGTGATTTATATTGTTATCGTTCGAGATTAATTCATGATAAAAAAGATAATGTAGGAGCGAAAAGAGTAATAACGCTTGGAAATGAAGGGGTTAGTATTAGATTTAATGTTGAAAAGCCTACCATGTTTTTGAATATAATAAAAGAATATTCAAAAAACAATGATATCGATGATCAGAATATAATAGATATAGCATTCTGGCTGATGAAAAAAAATCTTTCTGTAATAAAATATATAATTGAAATAGCAAGAACTGAAATAGTTGAAGAGAAGGGGTAGCAGCAATTCAATTAAATAATGATGAACAGAGGCATCTGACGTTAGTTCCATTTTTTTAGAGCTAAGTTATTTGGTAGTATTATTATCATTAAGCTGAAAATCGTTTTAATGTACTTTCAGAACTGACTGATGGAAACGATTATTATTCCAATATGGTATTTTAGCTATGACCTTTAATTTTATTAAGGCAAGCTAAGTATTATTAACTATTTGGCATGATTTTTTGATTGCATGAGGTAAACTCCTTTTTTATGAGTATTGACACATATGTCGGGGATTACACAGAAACATATAAGCGGAATAATGCGAAGTTCTGCCATAAGATAAATCCTATAATCAGAAAGGGAATGAATATATGAATTATCCTTCAGATATAAAAACTCAACCATGCGTTGGAAGTAGGAACGGAATTATTACAGGAAAAGATTGCAAGAGTAAACAGGATGTTAAAATATGTTCTCCAGACTGCAAATATTTTTACAAAGAGAAATACAGTTCAACGGATTTTGGCTTATCTAAGCTAACTGAAGTGGGTAGGGGGAAAGTAGTCACATTTACTAGGGATGTTTTTATTCCAAACATGTACGAATGTATTGTTTGCAATGTACGTAATTTAGAAATATCAGTTATTGATCTAACAAAAATTGAAATCGATATTTCATTTGAATTAAAATCTAGAGTTCATAGAGATATTTCAACAAAGGAAGTATATGAAATTGATAAATGGAAGCTGGATTCTGTTGAGATGCAAGCAGAATATGTTCCATTATTAGGAATATATACTTTAAATGATGATCCTGTTAAAGTAGTTGGTGGTAAGTATAGGATTGATGACAGAGACGAAAAAATAAAGCGAGTTGGAAATATACTATATACGTGGATGCCATATGCTAAAGAAGAACAAAAACCAATAAATGTTAAAGGCATGCCTGAATTTGAAGGTCAAGATTATATTACTGGAATTGTATGTGAAGGTGAACATTTTATAGGAAGAAATAATTGCTTGTACGGAAAACTATATTTAGAAAAAGAATATAGTATGACTATAGAATGCAGCTATAATAGAGAAAAAAGAAAAAATATGATAACTGATTTATTGGTTGGTCTATTGTTGCCATTTCCTATAGTTAATTATAAATGCTTTTCTGTTGGGATCAGCGAGGAACTTGAACTACTACCGGAATCCGAAATGAATTTAGTTATTCCTACAGCCGAAAAAGTGGAAAAATTATTCATGACTCCACTTGAAGGTAACACCAAAAATCTTTCAGGCGGAGGCTTTATAAAGGTTCCTTTTGATAAAGCGAAAGAACCATTTTATTATGATAAATATTTAATACTTATGAACCATTTTATATTGAAAATTAAAGATGATATTATAGTCTCAAGTAAATGGAATGATATGCCAATAGTTCTAAGCGTGTACAATTCGATTAATAAACTTTATGAAGAAAAATACGCTCCTGTCAAATTAACAATTAACAATAATGGTTCACAAATCAGAAAATTACGTTTATTATTTTCGATTGAAGGTTTGACAACGGATAATAGTAAAGAAGTTGAATTGAAAGTACATGAAGAAAAAGTATTTTTATTGGCTCCTGTTTTATTAGAAGAAAAAATAAAAGAAGTTATTGAATTAACAAATAGAATTTTTAAAGTACAAATATTTACAAGGCATGGAGAATGTATTTGGAATGATACAAAAGCGGTTGAAATATGGCCTAGAGAAACTTTTTTGCATGAAATAAGGAACGATGGGGATGATTGGAAAATTGACCTGAATTCATATATAGCTCGGTGGGTAACACCTCATGCAAAATGTGTAGAGAGAATAGTTGCTAATGCAGGTATGGGAAATGGTATGAGTGGTATTTATGCAAAATCACAGGATAAAATGCTCTATGAGATAAAAGCTATTTATGATGAAATAAGTCAAGACATTAGGTATGTAACTCGTTCTTTGAGCTATGCAGATGAAGGAAAAGGGCAAAGGGTATGTTTACCATCTACCACTATGTCACTTAAATCAGGCAATTGTATTGATTTGACTGTTTTATTATCAAGTTGCCTTGAGGCATTAAGATATGATGTATATATTGCTTTTATAAAAGGGCATGCATTCTTAAAAGTAAAATTCTCAGAAAATTATTTTGAGTGTATTGAGGCAACAGATATGGGAAAATACGATTTTGCAGACGCGCTATCACATGGACGAATTATTTACGATGAGAATTTTGAAAGTTCAGGGACGCCTAAAAAAGAAGATAATATATTAGTTGAAATAAAATTATCACGAAAATCTAATATTCTTCCGATGGAGTAGATTCTAGACAAAAAACAAATTAGATCTTTAATTTATTCAAAATAGAGAAGCAATAATAACTTCCCATTATATTTATTAAGCTAATGAAATACAAAAGAAATAACAGAAAAATTAGAATTTATTGAGCGGTTTTGCACCAAGAATACTTATACTTGTTGAAGAAAGGATATTTATATGTTTACTAATAAACTTGATATAATAGAAAAATATGAACCGGCAAGCCATGATTCTATAGTGACGGCTGAAAAAGAAATTGAACATAGAATTCCCCAAATATATCAGGAATTTCTAAATATGATGAATGGCGCCTGTATGGATCCGTGTATTTTATATGGTACGGATGACCTTGTTGAAATGTATAAATGTAATGAGTTTTCGGAATATGCCCCCGAATATATAAGCATCTGCAACGACAATGGTGATTGTGAACTAATTATAAAGGCAGAGCCAGATGCGGTTTTTTGCGGATGGTTAGGTGCAGGAGTAATCGGAAGTGCCGAGCCAGAAGTATGGTTTGATTTTAAGGAATGGGTGGAAAAAGGATGTCCAATGAATGATAAAGAATTATAAGCATGATAGGAACAATACAATTTCCAAGTTGTGAGGAACTCTAAACTTCCCATTATATTTAAAACCGGTAGCATTACATAGTAATAATGGGAAGTGATTTGGTCTGATCTTAATATAGATTAAGGAAAGGATATACAACATGGTCGAATCAAATGTTCTGTTTGGTAATGGACTTAATATCGAATTTAGTGGAAATGATGATTATAAAAATTGGGCTATTTTGCAACGTATGAATATTAATTTTTCCGAAGAATGCAGATATGATGATGTTTTCGCAGGAAAAGTAAAATCAGATGATATGCGTGATTTCCTTCACAATTTAAACTATTGTTTAAAAATAAAGCATTAAAAGGTATTGCAGCACTTAAGTTGGTTGAAAATGAAGATGAACTGAAAGCATTACTCGAAATGAGTAAATGTTATAAAGGGAAAGACCCCAATACTCTTGAAATTGGGCTTGAAGATTATTTGCTTGGGTTGAAATTATTCAATGCAAGCTATGGAGAAGATGCAGTTCCATATGATCTCTTGTTTCAGGGAATTACTTATTTAATGCTAGATGCTATCTATAATAACGGAGCTATAGAAGAGATTTATGATAATATGGACTGCTTTAAGCCTCATCTTCATAGATTCAAAAGTATTTTCATTAAATTATGATTCAAACGTGGACAAGATCGTAGGTCATCCTGTGTTTCATTTGCATGGTACATATAAAGTGTTACATCATGAGTACCGACCTGAAACATTTAAAGTTTGGGCAATACTTCAAGTTGGAAAAGAACTTCCAACTTATATTATAGGAAAAGAGTACCTATATTACGATGCGATTATGGGCTTTTCAGGAGATAATAAGCTCAACAAAATGCTAATGTATAATAATGCTTATGAAAATCCACTTACCCAATCTCTATTAAAGAAACATCCAGAGTTAGAACAACCTAAATATCCTATTGATCGGTTTAAAGCAGTAAAAGGGGAATTACATTTGATTGGCGTTTGTCCTAACAATGATAGCCATATATTTTAGATGATAAATGAAAATCCGAATTTAACGCAAGTTATATATTATTCTGCTTGCGATACAGATTCAGAGCAAATACAAAAAGTAATTGATAAAAAAATACAGATACGAAATGTCTTTAAATACTGGAACCAAATAAGAGTAGGAAAGTAGCATATATTGATTGAAAAAATGAAAGCTTATGCTATTGGATAGTTATGCGATTAGCAATAAAGAAAAAACAATAATGGTGATGATAATGCAATTGTACTTCCCATTATAGTTATGTAGGTTATATAAGTCAAATGAAGAAAGATATGATTATATTTATTTTAGAATGAGTTGGTATTACATATAAAAGAAAACTTGAATTTACAACAGGAGAAGCAAAAATGGATTATATATTTGAAACAGAGCATTTAAGAATTAGAAAATTCGTGTTTAAAGATGATCAATGCTTATATGAAAACCATTTGGAAGCAGAAGTGAAACAATGGATTCCAAATGAAAGTTATGGCAATATTGAAGAAACACAAGGGGCAATCAATTTCTATGTTAATTGTGTGAATAACAAGCATTTGCCTTATGTACTAGCTGTCGAGTTAAAGGAAACAGGTGAATTAATAGGCGATACAGGTGTAAATGAAGTTGAAGGGAAATCAGGTGAAGTAGAAATAGGTTACGGAATTTGTAGCAAGCATAGCGGAAAAGGCTATGCTACAGAACTTTTAAAGGCAATGACAGAATTTATAGTTGAGACTTTTGAAATAAAAGTATTATATGGTCGTGTTATGCATGGGAATGATGCTTCTGTAAGAGTTCTTGAAAAGAATGGTTATGAATTTGTCAAAGAAGAATTTGGAGCAGAAGATGATTCTAATGGCAATGGAATGTTGATTTATAAGAAAGAAATCTAATTCGCGATTTAAAGTAAACTTCAACTTCCCATTATATCTATAAAGTATTGAACTATGTATAGTAACAGAGAAATCAGAATTAATAAGAAAGTGTATGCGATGAATGACGCAAAGAAACTAAAAATCAAGAAGTTAGTAAAGATAATTACAATTGTAATGATATGCATTGTCTCTGCAATTGTTGGATATATCCTATACGGCAAATATCAGTTAAGCAAGATCCCAGCACTCTCGTTTAAAGAGGCATTGGAATACACGACCAAAGAAAATAAAAATGCCGTGATAACAGTAGGTATTGTAAAGAATGGGAATTTCTCATATAAAGTATATGGAGAAAACGGAGAAGAACTGCCAAGCAAGGTACATACCTATGAAATTGGATCTCTTACCAAAACCCTTACATCGGCATTAATTAGTAAAGCAATTGATGAAGGTAAAATATCGTTGGACGATACGATTGATAAATATTTGGATTTGCCGGAAGGAAAACATTACCCTACGATAATGCAACTGCTTACACATACATCAGGATATAAAGCATATTATTTCGAATCGCCAATGGTAAAGAGCTTTTTTACGGGAAGAAATGATTTTTATGGAATCACAGATGAGATGGTATTAAAGCAAATCAAGAAAGCGAAGCTTAAGAATCAGGTGTATTCGTTTAATTACTCTAATTTTGGATATGCAACACTTGGACTAGTTCTGGAAGCGGTTTACGATAAAGAATATACTGCTTCAATTAATGAATATGTGCAGAAAGATCTTGGATTAACAGCGACTATGATATCAGATGGTAATGGAGATTTAAGTAATTACTGGGACTGGAAAACTGGGGATGCATATATGTCAGCTGGAGCTGTTACTTCCAATATAGTTGATATGTTAAGTTACCTGGAGCTACAAATGAAAGAACAAGGATATTTTAAAAGGTGCCATGAAAGTCTGATGAAAATTAGTACTTCTTCTAAAAGTTATGAGGCAATGGGTATACATATGGATGAGATTGCAATGGCTTGGATTATTGATAGAGAAAATCATATTATTTGGCATAATGGTGGTACAGACGATTATAACTGTTATATGGGATTTAATGTGGAAACACAGACGGGCGTTATTATTATTTCAAACCTTTCTCCAAGCTATCGTATACCGGCTACGGTACTAGGCGTAAAATTATTAACAGAAATTAAGTAAAATATTAGGACTATTTTATTGTCTAATAGGACTCGATATAATAAGGAAAAGGAAGTGGGATTATGGAAACAATACAACAGATCATAAAAAAGTTTGAAGCAACTAAGGATAAACCGATATATAGTGAAATAATTGAACGAATTAAAACGGAAGAATTATTGTTGATTTCATATATCCCGTTCACTAATAATTACTATCTTGGCTTTGAAAATGATAAGCCAGCATGCTACATATTTACTGAAAAAAAATACTACGATGAATATCAGGATTATATGATGCAGCAACAGATAATTGTTAAGCATGTGGAAAACGATGTAGAACAAAGAATGTTAATGTTTGGCGATTTGTATCGAAGCGGTTTTGAATTGATAGTGATTGACAACGGTCAGACCCATTTGGTTATAAGTTTGTTTGATATTATTGATAAACCTGATTTTTCAGATATTCCCGAAATAAACAGGCCAATAATGAATCCTACATTAGTTTGCGCCGCTAACCATTTCTTTCAGGGTCTGAGTACAAAAAGAGTTACACGTGATATGGAAGCAATTATGTTCAAGGAAATATATAATGCGAAATATCTTATGCCTTTAGATGCAAGTAAAATGAATATGGAAAAAACAAATGCAGATAACGGAGAATGTGTTGTAAAGGAAAAGAGCATTATGCAATTCCCATTAATAACGAATTCAGATGATAAAAGCTTTTATCCGTTTTTTACTGACTGGAATGAATTCAGAAGATTTGATAAAGAGCAAAAGTTTAGTGGTAATATTGCGACCTTTGAAGATATCAAATATTTTATTGATAAGGCGGATGGCATATCTATTAATCCATATGGAGCAAATATTACTTTGACGAAAGATATGTTAAATGTTATTGAAAGTGCAGCAGAAGGCTCACTTCAAAATACAGTGATAAAAGAACAGGTAGCAGAGAAAGATTCAAAGGTTATGCTTGGAGAGCCGGCAGAGTATCCTCAAAAGATGATTGATGAGATCTGTAAATATCTTAAAACCAACAAGAATGTTAATGCCGCATACCTGAGATTAATGGTTAAAGATAATGAGCAAAGTTATCTTATTGTTGTTGATTTCTCGGGTGATAAAAATGAGGTTTTTAGTGGCATAGCTAATGCAG
>JAEZSL010000229.1 GCA_023443925.1 Bacillota bacterium
CGCAATCGGAAGCTCTTGGTGAAGTCAAGAATACGATAACCTATGAATATGCGGATTCCAATTGGAAAGATAAATTAACTTCCTATAACGGACAAGCGATAGCATATGATGCTATTGGCAATCCAACTAGTTATAATGGATATACGTTAGGCTGGACGAATGGACGTGAACTAACATCACTAGATGGTAATGGGGTAACTGCTTCCTATTCTTACGATGCGGATGGATTAAGGGCATCCAAAACGGTAAATGGTGTAATAACTACCTATGAATATCTGGATGGACAGCTGCTTTATGAGAAAAAAGGAAATACGGAATTACATTACCTTTATGATTCCAACGGAACGCTTAAGGGAATTCAGACGGTAGGGGAAACAGGTACAGTAACTACTTATTATGTTGTAACCAATTCCAGGGGTGATGTAACTCAGATATATAATGAAGCAGGATCCTTACAGGCAGAATATACGTATGATTCATGGGGAAAGATTTTATCTGTTAAAGATGGTAATGGGAATGAAATAACAAGTGAAACTAATATAGGAAAGCTTAATTCTTTAAGATATAGGGGATATTATTACGATGAAGAGACTGGATTATACTATTTACAGAGTAGATATTATGATCCGGAAGTTAAAAGATTTATCAATGCAGATGATAGATTAGGCTTTTATGGTGAATTATTAACAAATAATTTATTTTCATATTGTTGGAACAATCCAATTAGTATGGTTGATTCTAATGGTAAATCCGCATCACTTGCATTAGCCGGAGGATTGGCTTTAGCGGATGGGCCGCTCCCTTTTGGTGATTTATTAGCATCTGGAATAGTTGTTTATGAAGGTGGTAAATTAGTATATAATAACTGGAACAAGCTTTCAAGTGGTGCAAAAAAGTTATGGAATTCGGTGTTTTCTAAAAAGAATAAGGGAAAGGAAAAGAGTAAAGGTAATGTTGGTCAAAAAACTTTTCCTAATAATCCTAACGATTTTAATCCAAAAGGGTTAGAAAAGAAGACATATAATACAAAGAATGGTAAAATTATTAAATGGTTTGATAAAAAAGGAAAAGCTAAGTATGAATGGGATGAAGATAAAGCATATGGTTCACATTATCATATTATTGGACCAAATGGTAATACGCGAATTTCTAACAGTAATGGCGAAACCCATTTTAATCCTGGTGACCCAATACTAGAATAAAGGAGAGTAATGTATGAATTCGAAATTAAATATTGATATACTTAAGAATTCTTTAGTACATGATTATGAATTAAAAGATATTATCATATGTTATGAAAGATACTTAATAGAAATACATTTATTAAGCCCACGTGGTGAAAATTTTATTATAAAGGTTCCTAATTTTAGCTTATTTAGAATTAACCGTGAAGAAAAATGGGGACTTGGAAAATATATATGTTCGTCAGAAGTCAGCGAAAATAAAAATAATTATATAATTGAAATAGAATTGAATTCTGGTGATACAATATTTATTGAGAGTTTAGCTACTGATTAGGTCCGGTATTAAACAAGACTGCTATAATTGGCTTATAACAGACTGTGAATGTTATCCTCAAAATCATGAATATGCAGAAAAGCTATCAAAAGATTATTTCTGGATACCGGGAAATGAGTTGACTCATATGATTGAAGAGGAAAATTTTCAATGGATTTGGGCTGTATTGACCGGGTTTAATAAAAATATCTCTAAAGATGATGTCTTAAAATATAAATTACCAAAAGCAAATGGGAATCAGAAGATATGGAAAAATCCAGTTAATTTACAGATACCAATTGCATCTATCGAAATAATAGCTTGGGACAGCTCTTTGACTGTAATAATTAGCAAAGAAGATAAAATAGTAGATCAGTTTTTAGAATATTTTAAATTAGCTAAAGATTTAGAAAAGTATTTAAGCTGAGTTTATAGTTGATAAACATAAAAAAGGCCATATCACTTCGACTGTTGTGGCCTTTTTTTATACTGTGTTAAAGATGGTAATGGAAAATATGAAATAACAAGTGAAACTAATATAGGAAACCTTAATTCTTTAAGATATAGGGGTTACTATTATGACGATGAAACGGGATGGTATTATTTACAGAGTAGATATTATATTCCTGAAATTAGGCGATTTATAAATGCAGATGATAATTCATATAAAAATAAAACGTTGAATGGGCAATTTGATTATAATTTATTTAGTTATTGTGGTAATAATCCTATAATACGAATTGATGAAAACGGACATTTCTGGGAAACTGTTTTTGATATATTTAGTATAGGGTATAGCGCTAAAAATCTATTTAACAATCCTAGTTTGGGTAATGTAGGCTATCTTGCATGGGATATTGCTGCAAGTCTGTTACCTTTCGTTCCAGGTTCGTATATTGTAAAAAGCGGAAAACTTTTACTTAAGATGGAAAAAGGTGTAGAACAAGTTCTATCTAAGGTTAATCTTATGAACAAGCTAGAAATATTGCATTAAAAATAGTAGGGGATCTAGGACCTGGATCAAAAGTGATTACTGGATCCTTAGAAAAAAGTGCAGGTTTTGGAAAAGTAGTTGGCAGGCAATCAGCTGACGGTTCACTTAAATGGAGAGTAGATTATGATCCCCAAAAAGGAACTCATATAAATATAACAATTGGCAAAAAAAAGTCCTTTTAAAATAGTTATTCCATTTGAAGGAACAGAAGATACTTTTAAGTCAATAATAAAGAATCTAAATAGATAAAAATATAAATAAACAGGAGTAAATATATATGGATAAATCAGAAAGGTATCATAGATTGCAAGAATTACTAAATAAAAATAAGAATAGAATTGAAAGTGAATTACCTATAGAATTCAAAGAATGCCTTGAAGAACTAGGAGATGATATTACTATACTATCTAATGAAAATTCTAAGAAAATCTATAAGGATTTTCAGACTATGCTACCTTTTGAATGGTGGGGAAGAATTAAGTGGAATGAGATTTCGATTAAATATAAAATTAATAATTACAATAATATAATACACTTACTTAGGCAACATAAAAGATTAAATGATAATCTAATATATATTCTATGGGGAACAGGCCCGTATCCTGTTCTCTCGTGTAATTTAAATAAAATACTCCAGCATGTGGATATAATAAATTCAATAGGATTTGATCAATGGATTTATTGTCCTGCTGATAGATATGTTATTGAATTCTATCACGAAGGTGAAATTACTCTTGGTATTTATAGTTAATTGGTAATATTTGATAAATTCGCATCACTTGCATTAATGTTTTGATAAATGGTCTAGAACTAGATTATAATCCTATTGAGTTGCCTAATAGAGGAAATCAATTTAAAGTCGATGGACGTTATCAAATTGTAATAGATAATATAGTTGCTAAAAGAGAAACAGTCATAGACTGCATATTACAATATCCAAATTTATCTGCTCTAAGTATATTTTCTGAACCAGGCGAAGATCTAGCTGTACAAAGCTATATGATAAATAACATGAAGCTTAGCATAGGAGCACAAGGTGATATACCCGGTGTATGTTATGAATACTTAAGTGACAGGTTACGTATAAAGATATTAAATTATGCTTCAATATCTAAATTTGTAATTTATTTTGCATGGTTAACAATGGAGAATATTGAAAAGGAGGAGATATATACATGGTTTGGAGCAGACCCAACGTTTGGGTAATGCTGGTTAATTAATTAAATTATAATATAAATAACTACAAGATCAAGAAGACAGATAAAACTCCAAAAGTTAAGTATCCGGGAAATGATCCAGCTAAAAGTCCTGGAAAAGGCTGGGAATGGAAAAGAAAAGGAAGCAGGGGTCAAGTCAAGGTAATTAAACCGGTGAGTCTTTACATCCGGATTTAGGACATTCAACCGAGGGAAAAGGAATTGTACCACATTGGGATTATAAGTCTCCAGAAGTAAATTGGTATCGAATTTTTCAGATGGTAAAATACAGCCTAAATAAGGAGGAATGATTGATGAGTGATTGGAGGTTAACGAATCAAGAAAAGTATTTAAAAAATAAGGTACTAATATTAAAAGACTATAAAAATAGAACCACATCTACTGATCATGATCACTGTGAATTTTGTTTTGATAAATTTAGTGAAGAAGAGCAGGATATTCGTAGGGGATATTGTACAGTAGATAATTACCATTGGATTTGTCCTAACTGCTATGAAGATTTTAAAGAGCTTTTTCAGTGGTGTTTAATTAAATAAAAGTTTTATGTTAGAGTATTTTCTATAAGATTAGTATGATTTATTTTGTGTAGTAAGTTAAGTCAAACAAAATTATTTGAAAGTTAAAAGGCCACCACAGTTTTGTCAGTGGTGGCCTTTTGGAGGTGGATTTTGAATCCAGGTGAACGCCCAGAGTAAATTCATTATTATGAACTCAATAATAAAAGTGGATTTACGGCATTAATAATAATAGGTTTTATGACCAAACAACAAATGGATTGGTACCTAAATCAATACAAAATTTACTTAAAAATACTGAATTTATGAATGGAATAAATAAAGCACTAAAAATATTGGGAGAGTAATTATATGATTTATAATAATAGAATGAAAGAAATAATGAATAATCTAAATAATACTGATGAACTAAACGTTAATATAGATTTAATGGAATTTTATAATATTCTTTTTCCAAAATTTAAGGAACTTATAAATGATTTAAATAATGTGTACTATTTAATTGATGATGAATCTATATATAATAAGATTGGAAAAGAACTTACATGGATGGAATGGGACATTAATGAGAGGCGCATTAGCATTGAAGATAACTCTATATATAAAATCACTAAATTAGGTCTAATTATATCCAAAGTATGGAGTAATGCCTTAAAAGATTATTTCCCTAACAAAGAATTTGATATAATCTTAAGTATTGATGAGGGTGAAGAAAATTGTATTTTTCCATCAGCTACTTTGAGGTTTTATCTTGTTAGAGAAGGTTATCATTGTTGCTCTAATATCGATAATATAGATCAACCAATTATTATATTAACAACATAAATATAATTAAAAGTATTTTATTGAAGTTTTATACTAATATAGAAATGAACTGCTTCAATACTTTCATCAACGAATAGGAAAATAATGGGTCCAATTGGACCAAAGATACAGCAGAGTTGGATGGTAATTGATGCAAAATTTTTCTAGATGGTACAATACAACCAAAATAATAGGGTAATGATAATGAACGATTGGATACTACTAATCAAGAGAAGTATAAAAAAATCAGATACCCATTATGAGAGACTATAAAGACAGAACTCTCTCTACAAATCACTAGAAGATAATAAAGGTTTATTATACGTAGGATAGTTTCTATTGGATTTGCCCAAGTGCTATAATGATTTTAAAGAACTTATTCAGTGGAAGTTAAAAAAATAATAATTATAACTAAATGAAGTATCCAATAGATAAAAAATATATATCTATTGGGTACTTCGTCTTTTACATATACTGTTTTTACCTATGACTTAAAGGAAAAGAAAATGTGGAATAAAATATAGGCAGAGATCGACATGCCGAACTTTTTGAAAATTTCGAATAATCAGATTTACTTGCCACATACAGTATGCCAACCGGTAAAACCGTAACTTATACCTATGACAGTTTAAATAGATTGAATCAATGTAAGTATAATACAACAAACCCAATTACGGTTGACTATACTTATGCATCATCGAAAAGAAATTCATCGGGTCAGAGTACTTACCAGACAGCTAAAGTATATCAGGAAACCACGGGTAATTCAGGAACCAGGTATAGTTATGATGAATTAGGAAATATTACTGAGATTTATGAACTGCAGTCAGATGGCAGTTACCTGCTAGTAAATTCTTATGTGTACGATGAATTAAGCCAGCTGATTCGGGAAAATGATAATAATCAAAATAATACTAAGGTCTATACTTATGACCTCGGTGGTAATATAATAAATATAAAGGAATATGATTTTACACCGCAATCGGAAGCTCTTGGTGAAGTCAAGAATACGA
>JAEZSL010000253.1 GCA_023443925.1 Bacillota bacterium
TAATCTTTGAAAAAAGCATTGAGGCAAGAGGCTGTGATCTGCTGCCTTCCTGTGATGTACCGGTAGTTAAGCCGGACAGTAGATATATAAGAGAACAAAAGCTTCATCTGCCGGAGATATCGGAAACTGACTTAAGCAGACACTACACGGAACTTGCAGGACGTACGTATGGTATTAATAACGGTTTTTACCCCCTGGGTTCCTGTACGATGAAATATAATCCAAAGATTAATGATGAGATAGCAAAACTGCCGGGTTTTGCAGAGATTCATCCTCTTCAGCCGGAGCATACGGTTCAGGGCTGTCTGCAGGTACTGAAACTGGCAGAAGAATATTTATGTGAAATAACCGGAATGGATCATATGAGCTTTCAGCCCGCTGCAGGTGCTCATGGTGAGTTTACCGGACTTCAGCTGATCCGGGCATATCACAAGGAAAGACACGACGAAAAACGTACCAAGATCATAGTTCCGGATTCCGCTCATGGAACCAATCCGGCCAGTGCGGCCATGGCAGGTTTTTCCGTTATTAATATTCCTTCTAACAAAGACGGATTTGTGGATCTGGATGAATTAAGAAAGGCTGTTGGAGAAGATACGGCCGGATTTATGCTTACGAATCCCAATACGGTAGGGCTCTTTGATAAAAACATACTGGAGATTACCAGTATTGTTCATGAAGCCGGTGGTTTAAATTACTATGACGGAGCAAACTTAAATCCCATTATGGGAATTGCCAGACCCGGAGATATGGGATTTGACGTAGTCCATCTAAATCTTCATAAGACTTTTTCCACTCCTCATGGAGGCGGAGGTCCGGGAAGCGGTCCGGTAGGCTGTAAAGAGATACTGGAAAAATACCTGCCGGTTCCCAGGGTAATAAGGAAATGCGAAACAGGCGAAAACAGGGTATTGGGCGGCGAGAACCAAAGTATCGCAGGTTCCAATACAGATGAGGTGTACGGATTTGAAACGGCTAATCTGTCCTCCATTGGCAGAGTAAAAGATTTCTACGGAAACTTCCTGGTTGTGACGAGAGCTTTGACTTTTATACTTACCTTAGGCGGAGACGGGCTGAAGAACGCTTCAGAAAATGCGGTACTGAACGCCAATTATATGATGAATCAGTTAAAAGATACTTACTTTATGCCTTTTGAAGGTCCCTGCATGCATGAATTTGTTATGAGTCTGGAAGAACTGAAAAAGGAAACCAAGGTTTCGGCGCTGGATATTGCCAAGTCACTGCTGGATTACGGAATTCATCCGCCTACTATGTATTTTCCGTTGATTGTCCATGAAGCACTGATGCTGGAGCCGACGGAAACCGAATCCAGAGAGACCATGGACCGCGTCATTGAGGCTCTTAAGCAGATTTATAAAGATGCTCGTAAAGATCCAAATTCCCTTATTGATACCCCGAAAAACACACCTATCGGCCGTCCGGATGAAGTAACTGCCGCCAGGAATCCGGTGTTAAGGTATAAATTCTAAGCAGCTGTTGGGAGGCTGTAAAATCTCTATTCCGGCGGATAAGCCGGATTGGATTTTACGGCTGTCCCGTTAGAAAAGAGGTAAGAATTGATTCATAAGATTAAATATATAGAAAGCAGGGAATTCGATCCCCACAGCAATCTGGCTCTGGAGGAATATCTGGTCAGTCATGTAGGTACTGGAGAAGCCATTTTGTATCTGTGGCAGAATGAAAAAACCGTGGTAATCGGAAAAAACCAGAACCCCTGGAAGGAATGCAGGATAAAGGAGCTGGAAGCAGACGGAGGCAGGCTGGTCCGCAGATTATCAGGAGGCGGAGCCGTATTTCATGATCTGGGCAATCTTAACTTTACTTTTGTAGTAAATAAGGAAGATTATGATCTGGAGAAACAGCTGGCAGTAATTATAAAAGCTGTGAATATGTTCCATGTTCCGGCAGAAAAGTCAGGACGGAATGATATTACCGTTAACGGCAGGAAATTTTCCGGCAATGCCTTTTATACGGATGGCAGACATTCCTATCATCACGGTACCATATTGATTCATGTAAATATGGAGAATCTCTCAAAATATTTAAATGTATCCCGTGATAAATTAGTCTCAAAAGGTGTTGATTCCGTTAAATCCAGAGTGGTCAATCTGTCGGAATACAATCAGGAGATCAATATCCAATCTATGAAATCAGCACTGATAAAAGCATTTTCCGAGGTCTACAAAGAAGAGTCCGAACCATATGAGATACCGGTGGAGAATATAGAAGAAATCCGGGAATTAAGTAAAAAGTATGCTTCCTGGGACTGGATATTCGGCAGGAAGTTAGAGTTCAGCGATTCATTTGAAAAAAGGTTTGAGTGGGGGAATATCGAGCTTTTGTTTCATGTGGAGAGCGGGGTCATCAAGGAATGCATGGCCTATTCGGATGCAATGGACATCTGGTTTGTAAACCGTATCCCGGATTGCTTAAAAGGGTGCCG
This sequence comes from Bacillota bacterium, assembly GCA_023443925.1. Next base: position 2,465 of record JAEZSL010000253.1, read on the forward strand.
TTTTACCAGCGAGGGCATTGCAGGTGCATTAAGCCGTATTATAGCAGAGGACCCGGTTTCTGCTGTCATGCAGGAGAATATTATCAGCTGGGTGAAAGAAGAAATATAAAGAATATTATAATATCAGACAGGATAGGGCTGCCGCAAAGGAGATATCTGTATTTGCGCAGCTCTATTTAAGAATACTGATGTCATATTCAAAAATTCATTAGAGTATGTAAATACCGGTATCTGCCGGTATGAAGGAAAGAGGTTAGGTTGAAAAATAAATTTTTCAACCGCAAGTTTGTGCTTGCGCACCACAAACTTGATATGCACAAAGAGCGTGCGCAAGAATAGAGGTTAGGATGAATGAAAAATTTGATCTGGTGGTAATCGGCGCAGGTCCGGGAGGCTATACGGCAGCTATAATGGCTGCAAAATCAGGCTTAAAGACCGCATTGATTGAAAACAGAGAGATTGGTGGCACCTGTCTAAACCGTGGTTGTATACCCACCAAAACACTGATGCACAGCGCCCATCTCTTTTATGAAGCTGCTGATCTGGAGAAATTCGGAATCGAAGTTTCAGAAGTAAGCTTTGATCTAAAAAAGATACATAACAGAAAAAACCAGGTCGTTGACAAGATCAGAGACGGAATCAGAGGGTTGTTAAAGGCGAATAAGGTTACTATTTTTGAAGGTACGGCTTTGATTACAGGCCCGGACCGCGTATCCGTAACCCATTTGGCGGCGGGTGAAGAAACGGAAGACGGGACAGTTACGGAGATTCATACGGATAAAATTTTAATTGCAGCCGGTTCCAAACCATTTCTGCCGAAAATTGAAGGAATCAATTCCAGGAATGTTGTCACCAGTGATGAGCTCCTGGCAATGGAGGATAAACTGTATCAGAAACTGTTAATCATTGGCGGCGGGGTCATCGGTGTCGAGTTTGCTACCATTTATCAGGAACTTGGCTGTGAAGTAGTTATTCTTGAAGTGGCTGACCGTATACTGCCGGGACTGGATAAAGAAGTATCCCAAAGTGTTGCTATGAATTTAAAGAAAAGGGGTATCAAAATTCATACCAGATCCAGAGTCGTTAAAATAGAAGAAGAAAACGGACTGTGCTGCTATTATGATGAGATCTCTGGCAAATCTTCCGTAGCAGGAGAAGGTGAAAAGCCGGAAACTTTAAAGGCGGTGACTGCGGATGGAATTCTGGTATGTGCCGGACGCAAAGCGAATACGGAGCATCTGTTTACTAATGGGCTGTGTGTGGAAATGGAGTCGGATAATATTAAAGTGAATGCTAATTTTGAAACCAGTATAAAAGGGATCTACGCCATCGGTGATGTTATAAAGGGAACGAAGCTTGCCCATGCAGCAGCAGCCCAGGGTATAGCAGCCGTGGAAAATATGTGCGGGAAACCCCTGTCTGTTAACCTGAATGTAATTCCCTCCTGTATCTATACAACACCGGAAGTTGCAGTTACAGGTCTTGGAGAAGAGGAAGCAGCCTTAAAAGGGTATAAGGTAAAGACCGGAAAATATCCCTTGTCCGGCAACGCCAAAACCGTCCTGTCCATGGATGAAAGAAGTTATGTTAAGATTATTTGTGATGCGGACACGGATCTAATTCTGGGAGCCCAGATTATCTGTGCCAGAGCCACGGACATGATAGGAGAATTTTCTGCGGCTATCGTAAACAAAGTAACGGTTAAGGAACTGGCAGCCGTAATACGGCCTCATCCCACCTATGTAGAAGCCATAACGGAAGCAGCTCTGGATGTGGAGGGCATGGCAATCCATCTGATGCCGGTGAAAAGATAAGCAAGTGAATATTCTTATTCCGCTGCGATTACTATTTGGGTAAAAATAACAAATATATTGATAATTTGCATATCCTTATTATATAATAATAATAGAAACCTGTTATTAAATGAGCTTACATGAAAAGGAGGAATACGTTGAAACCCAGACCACCTTTTAAACCAGATGGTTCAATCCTTGAAGACGGTTACAGCAAGTACTTTACAAACCGGTATTGGAAAGGAGCTTCCAAATGATAGAAATCAATCGAATAAAAAATACAAAGTATGATATTTTCATTAACGGAATGAGTATAATTTTGCTCTGCGGTATGTTTTTATTTTTAATTCTAAATTGGAACAGCTTCCCCGGCAAACTACCGGCTCATTATAATTTTGCAGGTGAAATTGACAGGTGGGGAAATAAGTCTGAGCTATGGATATGTCCCATATTGGCAGTTATCTTATTCGTGGTTCTTACGGCATTGGAATTCTTCCCTCAGTTGTGGAATACCGGGGTTCAGATTACAGATGAAAATCAGGAGAGGGTCTATCGTATTTTAAAAAATATGCTGGTTACTTTAAAAGGGGTAACGGTTGGGGTATTTTCTTTTATAACCGTTAGTTCTGCCCTGGCCAAACCTATGCCGGTATGGTTTCTGCCTGTATTTTTGCTTCTGCTATTCGGCTCTCTTGCAGTAAATCTGTTAAGACTGGTAAATGCAAAATAACAGATGAGGGTAAAACGGAACCTCTGATATATTTGGATAGATGGGAAGGTTTACCAAAGGACAGTGGTCATTAATAATTCCTCCAGCGTAAAGCAATAACAGCGAGGGATAGAGTAGATAAAACTTATACAAGAGATATGGTTTGGTATAATAATAGAAGTTTGTTAATAGACAATTTTTTAAGCGGGGTTAATAAGAATGGCCGGTTTATGTAATAATCTTACATAAACCGGCTATTCTTGTATGTAATTTTATTATATAAATTATCTTTATAATTTATCTTTATAAATTACGAAAAACATCTTTTCAATTCGATTAAAAGGTGCTACAATTAGAACAGAAAAAATGATTCATAACAGAAATTCTGGTATGAATGAAAACAATGCAAAGGAGCAGAGTAATAAATTGAATAAAACCATACAATTGGATTTAGATGATAAAGAACAGCTTGCATTGTTAGCCAGGGCTTTATCGGCAGAGGTAAGAATTGAAATACTCAGGCTGTTATGCAGAACGGATTTAAATATAAATGAAATTGCAGAGCGCCTTAATCTGCCTCAGTCCTCAGCAGCAGCCCATGTTAAGGTACTGGAAGAAGCGGGATTGATTAAAACCAGCTTAAAGCCGGCCGTAAGAGGTTCGATGAAGGTTTGCAGCAGACTGCTTTCCGCTTTTCAGGTGGATTTAATATCCCGGATGGAAGAAGAAACAGAGATTATTAATATGCCCATCGGTAATTTTGTGGATTATTATGTAGAACCTACCTGCGGAATCGTCAGTGAAAAAGGACATATTGATGAAGAAGACGAACCACGTTGCTTTTATAATCCGGACCGGACCCGCGCCAAACTTTTATGGTTCGGAAAAGGTTACCTGGAATACCGATTCCCGAATAATATCCTGAGAGATAAAAATGAAAAGCGCCTGGAGTTGTCGATGGAGCTATGTTCGGAAGACCATGAGTATAATTTTGATTTTCCTTCCGACATAACGGTTTGGATTAACGGAATCGAAGCCGGTACCTGGGCCTGCCCTGGTGATTTCGGAGGCAGAAGAGGAAAATATAACCCGGCGTGGTGGCCGGATAAGAATACCCAGTATGGTAATTTGAAAACCTGGATACTGACGGAACAGGGATCATTTCTTGATGGCGATCTTATGAATGATTTGTCAATAAAGGAATACAGGCTATCCGAGAATGCATATATTTCTGTGCGGATCGGTATAAAAGAAGACGCCAGGCATGTGGGCGGAGTTAATCTGTTCGGAGACTGCTTCGGGGATTATGCCCAGAACATACGGATGAAGTTTGTATTTTAGATCCAGGATCAGACAAGTACTGAATGCATTAATATATGTTTTGGAGACAAAATGCAGAAAAACTCTGCTTTTAATAAAGTATATCATAATATAAAGGAGTACTATATGAAGGATAAATTATTACAGAAATTTAATGAAATATTTGGTGATGCCGGAGAAACTCAGGTTTATTTTGCTCCCGGACGCGTGAATCTGATCGGAGAGCATACGGATTATAACGGCGGTCATGTATTTCCCTGCGCCTTGACTATCGGTACCTATGCAGCCGTAAGAAAGAGAGAAGATAGAACACTCCGTTTTTATTCCATGAATTTTGAACATCTGGGAGTCATTACTTCCGGACTGGATGAGCTGACTTATAAAAAAGAAGATGACTGGTCAAATTATCCCAAAGGAGTTATCTGGGCATTAAAGCAGAGAGGTTATGTAATCAATGAGGGGCTGGATATAGTTTATTTCGGTAATATTCCTAATTCCTCCGGTTTATCTTCCTCCGCATCCTTAGAGGTCTTAACCGGCTACATTATTAAAGAATTATTCGGTTTTAATCTGTATATGATTGAATTGGCTTTGATCAGCCAGTTTGCAGAAAATAAATTCATCGGTGTAAACTGCGGTATTATGGATCAGTTTGCTGTGGCCATGGGTAAAAAAGACAATGCCATCTTTTTGGATACCAGTAATCTGGCCTGTGAATATGCCCCTATAAAATTAGAGAATGCTAAGATAGTAATTGCCTCCAGTAATAAAAAGAGAGGTTTGGGGGATTCAAAATATAATGAAAGAAGAAGTGAATGCGAAGAAGCACTGAAGGAATTGCAGACAGTTATTAATATTGAAACCCTTGGCGATTTAAGCGAAGAAGAATTTGAAGCACATAAAAATGCCATCGCTGATCCGGTTCGGGTAAAAAGGGCAAAGCATGCAGTATATGAAAACCAGAGAACCATCAAGGCTGTAAAATCTCTTAAGGATAATGATATTGCTGAGTTCGGGCGGTTAATGAACGCTTCCCATGTATCCCTGCGGGATGATTATGAAGTAACAGGTATAGAACTGGATACCCTGGTGGAAGCAGCCTGGGAGCAAAAAGGTGTCATCGGTTCCAGAATGACAGGCGCAGGCTTCGGCGGATGCACCGTTAGTATAGTAGAGAATGATTATGTACAGGATTTCATCGATCAAGTAGGCAAAACCTATGAAGAAAAAATAGGATATAAAGCAGATTTTTATGTAGTTGATATCGGCTGCGGCCCAATAAGATTATAGTAGGCTTTATAACCAGTTAATAAAGTTTTCAACCGTAGATGAAGTAATACCAAGCGTAAGCTTCGAGATTCAGGAAAAAGGTTAGATTGAAAAGCAAAAGTTTTTCATCTACTAATTTAGGAATATTCATTTAAAATTGAATATTCGGGAAAGAGGTTAATATGACAGTTTTAGTATTAGGCGGAGCCGGTTATATCGGTTCCCACACCGTATATGAACTCATTGACCAAGGTGAGGATGTCGTAATTGTAGATAATCTGGAAACCGGTTTTAAAGAAGCAGTGCATCCTTTGGCTCGTTTTTACCAGGGCGACATCAGAAACAGGGAATTTATTGACAGTGTTTTTGATAAGGAAAAAATAGATGCGGTTATTCACTTTGCCGCCAACTCATTAGTAGGCGAGAGTATGATTAATCCCTTAAAGTACTATGATAATAATTTGTGCGGAACCAAGGTTTTACTGGAATCCATGATTGCCCATGAGGTAAAAAAAATCGTATTTTCATCTACGGCTGCAACCTATGGGGAACCGGACAGAGTGCCTATTCTGGAAACCGACCGGACAGAACCTACCAATACCTACGGTGAAACGAAATTGTCAATGGAAAAGATGATAAAATGGGTGGATAAGGCACATGGACTAAAGTTTGTATCACTGCGTTATTTTAATGCCTGCGGTGCCCATAAAAGCGGTAAGATTGGTGAGGCCCACAATCCGGAATCACATCTGATACCGCTGATTCTTCAGGTTCCCAACGGTAAAAGAGAAGCCATCAATGTATACGGCGACGATTATGATACCAAAGACGGTACCTGCATCCGTGATTATATTCACGTTACGGATTTGGCTTCCGCGCATATTCTGGCAGTTAAATATCTCATGGAGGGTAAGGAAAGCAACATTTTCAATCTGGGTAACGGTGTTGGATTTACTGTTAATGAGGTGATTGAAGCGGCTAGGAAAGTAACAGAAGCTCCCATCCCTGCGGTGGTATCACCAAGAAGAGCCGGAGATCCCGCCCAGTTAATTGCGTCCAGTGAGAAAGCTAAATCTATTTTAGGCTGGAAACCTCAGTTTGAGGATATTGAAGAGATTATCGCTTCCGCCTGGAAGTGGCACAAAGACCATCCAAACGGATTCCAGGAAGCTTAAAATAATAAACAGCAGATGCTTGCATCTATTTAGATGCAGGCATTCTCATGCTCAGAACATGGAGGCAAAATATGATAAATCAATATATAACAGCGCTGATTAACTATGGCTTGCAGTCCGGGCTTATTCACACCGAGGATAAAGTGTATACCATAAACTGTCTGCTGGAGTTGTTTCAGCTGGAGGAATACGACGAGGATGATTCCTTTTTACTGGAAATGCCGCTGGAAGATATATTAGACGGAATGCTTGATTATGCGTATGAACAGGGAATTCTAACGGAAAACAGCATTGTATACCGAGATTTATTTGATACGAAAATAATGGGTATTCTGGTACCGAGACCCTCGGAAGTAATTGGTGAGTTTCAGGTTGCCTATAAGGTTAGTCCTGAAAATGCCACTAATTACTATTATAAATTAAGCCAGGATACGGACTACATAAGGCGATACCGGATTGCCAGGGATATTAAATGGGTGACGGGTACCGAATATGGCGATATTGACATCACCATAAATTTATCAAAACCGGAAAAAGATCCAAAGGCGATTGCTGCCGCCAAACTGATGAAACAAAGCGGCTATCCCAAATGCCTTTTATGCAAAGAAAATGAAGGTTATGCCGGCAGGGTCAACCACCCCGCCAGACAGAACCACCGTATTATTCCCATACAGATTAATAGCCAGGAATGGGGATTTCAGTATTCACCCTATGTTTATTACAATGAACACTGCATTGTCTTTAACTATGAACATACACCAATGAAGATTGACAAGTCTGCGTTTCGAAAGTTATTTGATTTCGTTAAACTGTTTCCCCATTATTTTGTTGGCTCCAATGCGGATCTGCCTATTGTGGGCGGCTCCATACTGACCCATGACCATTTTCAGGGAGGAAACTATGAGTTTGCAATGGCCAAAGCCCCGGTGGAAGCATCTTTTACCGTGAAAGGTTTTGAAGGGGTCCAGGCTGGTATTGTAAAATGGCCTATGTCTGTCATTCGTCTGAAAGGAGAGGAGACAGAACCCTTAATTGAATTGGGCGATGTTATTTTAAAGGCTTGGAGAAACTATACAGATGAGGAAGCCTTTGTATATGCATTTTCGGGTAAATACGGAAAACTGCTGTCTCCTGAGGAAGTGATAAAGAGCACGGACCTTGAAAAAGCGGGATACGAACCCCACAATACCATAACTCCAATTGCCAGAAAGTCAGGAGGCTTCTTTGAACTTGACCTGGTGCTGCGTAACAATATAACTACAAAGGAGCATCCCTTTGGAGTATATCATCCTCACGATGAACTGCACCATATTAAGAAGGAGAATATCGGACTGATAGAAGTAATGGGACTGGCAGTACTGCCCGCCAGGTTAAAGGAAGAAATGGAAGTTTTGAAAGCTGCAATTCTAAAGGGCGAAGATTTGTCTCTTAACGAGATGACGGCAAAGCATAAAGAATGGGCAGACGGGTTCCTTTCGAAATACAGTGAAGTATCGGAAAGTAATATAGACGGTATTATTGAAAAGGAAATTGGCCTGGTATTTTCAGAAGTTTTAGAACATGCAGGGGTTTATAAACGCAATGAAAAAGGCAGGGAAGCTTTTCTGCGGTTTACTGCTTCGCTAAACAGATTATAATTAACTGTTGACCAAATGAAAATTAATGATAGAATATATTTGTCGGGTTTAGACTATGCCAGCTGAAAAACCAGCTGGCATAAATTAGTTTAAGAAGGATTATTTAAAAAAGACCTGGAGAAGCTATATTTCAACGGAAAGGAGAATGTCGGAATCAGTTTGTTGTATTGGGATTTTGACACAGAGTGAATATGTACGCATCAAAGGAAATGAGCGTTTTTGATATTATAGGACCAAATATGATAGGGCCATCCAGTTCCCATACCGCCGGAGCCTTAAGAATTGCCAGACTGGCAAAAAATATGGTTAAAAATCCGATAAAACAGGTGAAATTCATTTTATACGGATCTTTTGCCCAAACATACCGGGGGCATGGAACGGACCGGGCACTGGTAGCCGGAATGCTTGGGTTTGATACGGAAGATTACCGGATTAAGGAATCTTTTGCACATGCTAAAGAAGCTGGACTTTATTATGTTTTTGAAACAAATTCCAGTAAACCGGACACGCATCCGAATACGGTTGATATTATCATAACAGATGAAGATAACGAAGAAACTACGGTTACCGGAATATCTGTCGGAGGGGGCAGAGCTGTCATTAAAAATATTAACGGTGTGGATATCGATCTGTCAGGAGACTACCATACCTTGGTAATCCGGCATAAAGACCTGCCGGGAGTTGTTGCCGGTGTTACCAATATATTAAGCCAGTTTGAGATTAATATCGCCTTTATGAAATTATACCGGGAAAATAAGGGTACCATAGCCTATTCCATTATAGAAACCGATCAGC
>JAEZSL010000035.1 GCA_023443925.1 Bacillota bacterium
TCTGGTGAAAATTATAGATAAAAAAGATTACATGGTGATTATATGAAAGTGATACTGGTTGATGATGAAAAATCGATGTTATTAATTATGAAAAAAATGTTATCAAAAATTCCGGATATCGAATTAGCCGGAAGTTTTCAAAGCCCGGGGGAAGCTTATAAATATATTAAAGAAAACAGTGTTGATATGGCTTTTGTGGACATTAATATGCCGGAGGAGAACGGTCTTGATTTCGTCAGAAGAGTTACAAGCGAAATCAATGATATAGCAATTTTTTTTCTAACGGCATATAAGGAATATGCTCTCGAAGCCTATGGCATGTATGCTTTTGATTATCTGGTAAAACCCATCAGCCAGGAGCGGCTGGAAAAATCTATACGTAAAGCCCGGGAAAAACTGATTTTCCTGCAGCCAGACAGAAGGGAACCATTTAGGAAGAAGCTGATTTTTAACTGTTTTGGTAACATGGAGGTTAAGAGTATTGAAGGAAAAACCGTACAGTTTACATCATCAAAGAGTTCTGAGTTGATGGCCTACCTGGTTTTACACAGAGGAAGGCCGGTTTCAAAATGGCGGATCATGGAGGATGTTTTTACGGGAATGCTGCCGCAGAATGCGGAGACCTATTTGAATACAACCATTTACAAGCTTCGAAAGGCGCTGGAGCCTCACGGTATGAAATCGGTAATTATATCGGCGGAGGAAAGTTATAAGATTGACTTAAGTGAGATTTATATTGACATAATTGATTTTGAAAACAGAATTTTAAAAATCAGTGAATTAGGCGGCAGTAACCAGGAGGAGGCAATCAACATAGAAAATCTGTATCAGGGTGAAATGTTTGGTGAAAAAGATTATAGCTGGTCGTTGCCGGAAAAGGAGCGGATCACGGAAATCTATTTTTCCTTTGCAAAAAAGCTGGTAAAGTATTTGATTGAAAGTATGCAGCTGACCATTGCATTGTATATTACGAAAAAACTAATCAATTTTAACGAAATTGATGAAGAGATTAACTGCCTGCTTATGAGAATATACTCACTTCAAAGAAACAGAGTTCTGTTAGAGAGGCAGTTTAACAGGTATACAGGGATTTTAAAAAGAGAACTTGGACTTTCACCAGGTAACTCAGTAGTTGAGTTATACTCCTTTCTCATTAAAACTTTTAATTAAAGACAGTTTTATTGGTATATCGGCTTATTTGTCAGAAATCCGTCAGTAGAATCGGATATGATAGAAGAATAAAATCCGCTTTCTGCATTATTATGGGAGGATAATAATTGTAAGAACAGCGGCGGTCACTTTTCTTAATACTAAAGATTCATTTCTACAAGGAGGACAAAAAGCATGAATAACGTACATATGATAAGAAATACTTACATTGAGGAAATGGTAAATAGAATCTCAAAACCCAAAGTTCAATTATTAAGTCTGGAAAGAGTAAGGTTAGACATAAATAAATTAATCAGTAACTGTGATGACTTAATTGTAAATCCTGAAATCGAAGAAAAAGGAAAATATTTTGATAATCTTTTAAATACATGTTATGACTTAGGTGAAATATAATTAATTTATTCCTTTAAGAAAAGAAAACTGGAGCTACATATAAAAATGCTGGTGCAAAATTGCACCAGCATTTTTTGAACTGTTTGTGGGTAGTACATTCCTGTACTGTTTAACTCATACTACATTGCTTTATAGTACTTGTTAAATGAAATTTTATCATTACTTACTTTATAGTTTCAATTGATTTAATTAACTGTTTTTAAATGCTACATTGGAATTTTTTCTCTTCTTCCAGGTAACCCAGAGCGGACCGGCTATACAAATCGTGGAATAACATCCGCTGATAGAACCGATTGCCATGGGAAGAGCAAAGCTTTGTATAGAATCGATACTGTTGATGTGGGCCAATATATATACAAGGCTGACACTTAATAATACAGCTACGTTTGTATTAACGGAACGCATAATGGACTGTGAAATAGACAGATCTGTAAGCGTTTCCACCGGTAATTTTGGATGAAGTTTTGTATTCTCACGGATACGGTCGTAAATAACTATGGTATCATTTACAGAGTAACCGATAATACTTAGTGTAACGGCAACAAAAGAGTCACCGATTGGAATTTTGAAAATAACGCAGGTAAAAAATACTACCAAAACGTCATGGAATAAGGCAACAAGAGCCATGACACCGGCTGAAAGACCGCCCATTCTGCTGAAACGTATCCATACATATACCATAACCAGTATGGAAGAAAGAACAATTGCGATAATGCCGTCCGTTAAGAACTTCTTTCCGAAAAACGGTTCAACCATGGAGGATGAGGAAAGGTTTAATTTTGCATCGGGGAATTTTTCCTTTAATGCACTATCAAAACTTTCCTGGTCTTTTGCGTCCAAACCATAATTACCGGCGATATTAATAATAAGTCTCTTCTCGTCTGTAGCAATATCAGAAGTAAGCTGCGTGCTGACGGGTCTGTTTAATAGTGTAGTAGCAACATCCGCAGCTGCATCGGCATCCATTTCTCCCTCATAGGAGTACTTAAGCAGGGCACCGCCCTTAAACTGAATATCCAGCTGAACTCCTTGTACAAAAACTGTAATAATACCAATCAGCATGATTGCCAGGGAAATTGAGAAGAATACCCAGCGTTTTTTATAAAATTCGATGATTTTGCCTGTCATAGTGTTATCCTCCTTGACCTACATTTGAAAAGCGCAGGCTTACGCAAGGCTTTGAATTCACTTAAGGACCGGATCATCAATCGGGAAGCAGTAACACCAGCAACGAAATTGAAGAAAATACCGGTTAATAAAGAATATGCAAATGATAATAATGAACCGGAACCAAATATCATTAGAATAATTGCAACAATTAATACGGTGATATTACCGTCAAATACGGAGGAAAAGGCATCTTTGAAGCCGGAAGCGATAGCCGAAGGGATACTTTTTCCGGATTTAATCTCTTCATTAATACGTTCGGAAACAATTACGTTAGCATCAACACCCATACCGATGGACAGAATAATACCTGCAATACCGGTTAAAGTAAGAGAAATCTGAGGAATGGATAATGCTAATATCTGGCCGGAAACCTGAATTAATAATGCAATGCAGGCCACGAAACCGGGCAGACGGTAATAAAGGATAAGTAATAAGCAGATAATGGCAAACGCAATTCCGCCAGCCTGAACCATAACATCCAGAGCACCGGCACCAAGTGTAGGGCTGATGGTGGAATGGTTTTTAGTAGTCATGGAGAAAGGAAGGGAACCGGAATTGATTTTATCGGAAAGAGCCTTTGCTTCTTCATAGCTTCCGATGTGATCAATCTGGGCTTTACCTCCGGTAATATGCTGGTTAACGGTAGCACTCTGCACTAATGTTTTATCCATGTAAATATTGATTGGTTTACCGACGAGCTTTTCAGTTGCTTTACTGAATAGATTGGTGCCTTCTTCGTCAAAGGCAAGGCTGACGGCATATTGTCCGGTGTTAGGATCTCTTTCCGGTGAACTGTTTGTAACATGAGAACCTTCTAACAGGATATTGCCTTCTGAATCCTGGAAGGTAAGCTGTGCGGTTTCTCCTAATTCGGTCATGGCTTCCTGTGGATTAAAGTCTGTCTCATCGGATTTCCAGGGAAAGCGAACGATAATATAACCATTATCCTTATCTATCGTTACATCACGGTCCAGAATGTTTTGCTGGTCAAGGCGGGTTTCAATAATGGAACGGGCCGCTTCCAATTCATTGCTGGTTGGTTTACGGTCAAGACCTACCGGCTCAAAAGCCGCGTCAACGCCTCCGCGGATATCAATACCATAACGCATCTCAGGAGCCCCTGCTATGGTAAAATTTTTAGAGCCAAGGGGAATCGAAACACCAAATATTGCGGTGAACGTCATGAGTAAGGCGATAATCAGAATTATAAAAAATACTGGTTTTCTGTTTTTCATTTCTATACCTGCTGCATATCACAGGCTGGCCTGCGATAGTGCCACATTGACTGAAAGATTGAATGTGGCAGTCCTTTCTTTAAATAATATTTTCTTTCAGTACTTCTATCTTGCTTATTTACAGTGCATGTCCGCATCAAGAATAACATAGTACGGGAGGAGCATGTCCGCCCGTATGATGTGCCATTTCAGTTGTATCATCAACCCGTTTTGTAAATAAATTCAAAAACAGATAGAATGTCAGAATTAAAATAAAAAGTGGTAATGCGGTAGGAATCGCATCACTTGGGAAAAAGCGCTGCGGGTATTGATAATATCTGGCGGCAGACCGGATAAAATGAACCGCGGCAGTTTCTTCTTCCGGAAGAAGCGCAATTGCAGTATAATAATTCAGATAGTAAAGAGTTCTATTTATATTAGTGGTAGAGTCAGAAGCCTCTCTGCCGGTGCCGGACTGGCTTCCCGTATTTTCTTCGGAACCGGTGTTAATCAGGTTCAGCATTAAAGCTGGCAAAATTATAACCAGTATACGCATAATCATTTTATTATATTGTCCGTATATCTTCACATGCTCACCCCAATCCAAATAATCTATACTATAAAATAACACATTTTTTCGATTTTGCATATATATATCAACAAAAAAATTTTGGAAAAAGCAAAAAAATTACATCGATTCGTATAACAGGATTGATTCAGAAGGAAAAGAGTATTTTGCTATTTTGTACAGAATCTTAAGCTGTTATATGTATTTTTTGACAGTATTATGGACAGATAGGATAATGTTATGTGAAATCGTTTGACATAACCCGTCTATAATGCTACACTCTAGTTAGTAATTTAATATGAAAAGGTGCTTGGAGCAGCAGGATAGAATAAACAATCTTATGCTGCAGACAAGATAATAGGGAAACGGGTGAAAAGCCCGTACGGTCCCGCCGCTGTAAAGGATGAGTAATATCCGTACAGTCTGGAAGTTTCTGAATTATTTACTGAAACCGCCGTACTGTAAACGTCACTGTGTCATAACGGGAAGACTGGATAATATGTGGAAGCCTGAGTCAGAAGACCTGCCTTTTTATATGTAGCATACACATAGTTACGGACGATGGCGGTGTGTAAGTAGGATTTCTGCATTGGCAGGAATTTTATTTTATGAAGTCTTTTTGTTGACTGGAATCGTTCCAAAAGGAAGGATACCGGTTTATAGAAAGGCTTTTTTTTATCGTATAGGAAAGTTTGTCCTATTCGATAAAAACCCTCCGGGGGGATGCACATGACGCGCTTAAGGAAGTTGTCACTGCCGTGACAGCGCGTCAGCGTTAGAGTCTGGCGAGCCAGACTCTTTCTTGTCGCATAGAATAACTTAAAGCACCTGTATAGTACTTTTATACAGAAAACTTCCGGTGTTTATGTGAAACATACCGGTAAAACAGATTATGGCAGTGTCAGGAGCAGAAGCATGGGTAAGAAAGCAATACTGGTTGTCAGTTTTGGCACCAGTCACAGAGAAACTATGGGCAAAACCATTGAACAGATTGAAGGGGATATTGGCAGGGCATATCCGGATTACCGGGTATACCGTGCATTTACAAGCGGTATGATAATTAATATTCTAAGGGTAAGGGACGGGCTGGACGTCATGAGCGTGAAAGAGGCAGTACTGCAAATGCACCAGGATGGAATGGAAGAAATTATTGTACAGCCTACCCACGTTTTAAACGGTTTAGAAAATGATAATATGATTGCAGAAATACAGAAGCAAAAAGATTTATTCAGGTCAGTAAAAATCGGAACTCCCCTGCTGACCTCGACGGAGGATTACCATAAAGTGATCGCTGGTCTGATTAAGGCGGCATGTCCGTTACAAAGGGAAGAAGCCATTGTATATATGGGGCACGGGACTTCTCACTATTCCAATACCAGCTATGCGGCACTTGAGTATATGCTCAGAGACCACGGGTATGAAGATTTCTATGTGGCTACGGTGGAAGCATACCCATCCTTAGAGAATGTAATCAGACAGCTGAAAAAAAAGCAGTATAGAAAAATTAAACTAATACCTTTTATGGTGGTGTCAGGAGACCATGCCTTAAATGACATGGCAGGTGAGGAAGATGATTCCTGGAAATCCATATTGAAGAAGGAAGGCTATGAAGTCTCCTGCTGTTTAAAAGGACTTGGGGAGTACAAAAGTATCCGGGATATATTTATTGAACATATTGTGAATGCACAGCTGATTTTATAAGTTCAGGGTGCCGACAGAATGGAGTTAGGTTGAAAAAACGAAATACAGTTTTTCAACATCCTGATTTATACGTGCGCCTAAGCGCACAGATAGGAGTTAACATGAAAGGAATTTTATACGGAGTAGGAGTCGGGCCGGGAGACCCGGAACTGCTGACGCTAAAGGCTCTGAGAATTATCAGGGAGTGTGATATTATTGCAATTCCAACGACAGATAAGGATACTTGCACCGCCTATCTCATCGTGAAACAGGCATTTCCGGAACTTGCCGGCAAAGAGGTCATTACCATTGAAATGCCAATGACGAAAGATAAGATTAAACTGGAGAAGAGCCACAGGAGCGGCGCCGAAAAGGTTGAAGAATTTTTAAAGGAAGGCCGTAAAATTGCTTTTCTGACTCTGGGAGATCCTACGGTTTATTCTACCTATATTTATATACATAAACGCATTTTGAAAATGGGTTATGAGGCTGAAATTATTAACGGAATTCCTTCCTTTTGTGCTGTGGCAGCCAGATTACAGGACAGTCTTTCAGAAGGTTCCGGGCAGCTTCATATTATACCGGGCTCCTATCATCTTGAAAATGCCCTGACGCTGCCAGGTACCAAGGTTCTGATGAAATCCGGCAGTAAGCTGAGTCAGGTAAAGGCACAGTTAAAGGCTCTTGGTGCAAAAGCTGCCATGGTTCAAAACTGCGGAATGGAACAGGAAAAGATATACCGGACTCTCGAAGAGATACCGGAGGAAGCAGGTTACTATTCTCTTATTATAGTGAAGTAACAACATGAAATAAAGGTGCTGATATGTTAGAACGATATGTTTATAAAGGTAACCAGAAATTAAGATGCGGATATACCACAGGCTCCTGTGCGGGCGCGGCGGCAAAGGCGGCGGCAGTGATGCTGTTAACCGGAAAAGTACAGGAGGAGATTACCATATCCACGCCAAAGGGGATTCCTCTTAACCTGGAAGTAAAGGAAACCGTTATGAGGGAGGAGTTTGTTACCTGTGCCATTCGGAAAGACAGCGGGGATGATGCGGATGTAACAAATGGAATTCTGGTATTTGCTACGGTCAGAAAAACGGAAAAGGATATATTGATTGACGGCGGAGCAGGAGTCGGCAGGGTAACAAAACCAGGTCTTGACCAGGAAGTCGGACAGGCCGCCATAAACCGTGTTCCCAGAAGTATGATATACAGTGAAGTACTGGAAGTCTGTGAGGAATACGGTTATACAAAAGGTCTGGAAGTTATCATATCCATACCGGAGGGCCAGGCAATTGCTAAAAAAACCTTCAATCCCAGACTTGGAATTGAAGGAGGGTTATCTGTACTGGGGACCAGCGGCATTGTGGAACCCATGAGTGAAGCAGCATTGGTGGAAACCATAAGAACAGAGATGGGTATGCTCACCGCCCAGGGGTATGACCACCTCATAGCAGCACCCGGCAATTACGGTGAGGCTTTTTCCGGCGGACAACTTATCCTGCCGGAGAAAAAAACGGTAAAATGCAGTAATTTTATCGGGGAAACCATAGACATGGCCTATGAATTCAGATTGAAAGGAATGCTGCTTGTAGGCCACATCGGAAAGCTGGTAAAACTGGGCGGAGGCATTATGAATACCCATTCTAAATGGGCTGATGCTAGAATGGAGATTTTATGCTGCTGCGGTCTGCTGGCAGGCGCTGACCCGGTACTGTTAAAAAATATACTGGAATGCGTGACTACCGATGAAGCACTGGAAAAATTACAGGAAGCAGGCCTGCTGGAAGCTACCATGAGAGTATTAATGGAGAAGATCGAGTATCACCTGGAACACAGAGCATATGATGGAATGGCAATCGGAGCGGTAGTATTTTCCAATAAATTCGGATTGCTGGGAGAGACAAGTAAAGCAGGTTATTTGATGAACCAGCTTAAGTTAGGAGAGGTTTAGGAATGGTACATTTTGTAGGAGCCGGCAGCGGAGCGGCGGATTTAATAACAATACGGGGTAAAAAACGACTGGAGGAAGCGGACATCGTAGTCTATGCCGGCTCTCTGGTAAACACGGAATTACTGTTGTATACAAGGGAAGACTGCCAGGTATATGACAGTGCCCATATGACACTTCCGCAGGTTATAGAGGTAATGGTTACCGGCAGCAGAAGTGGTAAAAAGGTAGTGCGGCTCCATACGGGAGATCCCAGTATATATGGAGCGATCAGGGAGCAGATGGACCTGCTTAAGGAAGCAGGTATCGAATTCGATATTTGTCCCGGTGTCAGCAGCCTCTTTGGTGCTGCTGCGGCATTAAAGGCTGAATATACCCTTCCGGGGATATCCCAGACCGTTATAATTACCCGGATGGCAGGAAGGACACCGGTACCGCCGAAGGAACAGATTGCACTTCTGGCAGCACATGAGGCTACCATGGTGATATTCTTAAGCACAGGCCAGCTGGAAGAAGTAAAAAAAGAACTGCTGACCGGCGGATATAAGCCGACAACTCCCTGCGCCATTGTATATAAGGCTACTTGGGCAGATGAACAGGTTATCCGGGGAGTGGTAGAAGAATTGCCGGAAATGGCGAGAAGATATGGGATAACAAAGACAGCGCTCATTGCGGTAGGCCGGTTTCTGGGAGAGGATTATGAATTGTCCAAATTGTATGACCCTTCTTTTACCACCGGTTACCGGGAAGCTTCCCCAGTTGGGGAATCCTCTGTTGGGGAATCCCCAGTTGAGGAATCCCTAACGGAGCATTCCCCGCATGGAGAGGTAATAGCTCCGGATGAAATGAAAAATAGAGGTGCTAAAGAGGTGCAGAAGCATATATGAAAGTAAGCGTCATTTCCTTTACAAAAAAAGGCGGGGCTTTAAATGAAAGGATCTGTAATGGGCTTAAAGCCTGCGGTGCACAGGCAGCAGGGTATACAACGCCTCGGTATACAAAGGGCACCGGGCTCAAGGAATTTACTGTACTTGGAGAATTGGTGGAACAGCTCTTTGGGACCGTCGACGGTATTCTCTTTATCGGAGCCTGCGGTATCGCGGTTCGGGCCATCGCACCTTTTATTAAAAGTAAGGCAGAGGATCCGGCTGTGATTGTTGCCGGGGAAGACAGCAAATATGTAATCTCCCTGTTATCCGGTCATATAGGCGGTGCCAATGAATTATGCAGACAGGCAGCTGCCATAATTGGAGCTGTACCGGTGATTACCACAGCTACCGATCTTAATAACAGCTTTGCGGTGGATACCTGGGCAGTGGAAAATAAACTGGTGATTACAGAGCTGGCCATGATCAAGGAGATATCCGGAGCGGTATTAAATGGGGAGAAAGTGGGTTTTCGCAGTGAATATACGGTAAAAGGAACTTTACCCTGGGAACTGGAAACCGGATCGGAAACAAAGGTCGGGATCTGTATTTCGGATAAAACCCGGACAAGCCCTTTTCTAAAAACCCTGACCTTGCTGCCAAAGAACATTACCATCGGAATCGGCTGCAGAAAAGGGACGGAATTCGGGGTTATAATGGATTTTATAAAAGAAGCTTTTCGCCGCTGCGAGCTGGATATCCGTCGGATAAGCCGTATCTGTTCCATTGATTTAAAGGCAGAAGAAGAGGGTATTCTTGCAGCCGCAAAAGCCTTACAGGCAGAATATATCACCTATCCGGCTGAGGTGCTTAAAAAAGTTCCCGGTGAATTTGCTGCTTCTGATTTTGTACAGCAAACCGTTGGAGTGGATAATGTCTGCGAGAGAAGTGCGGCATTGGGGAGTAGTTATGGCAGTAAACGGATTCACAAAGTATCCGGTTCCGGTGTGACCTTATCGGCTTATGAGATGGATTTTGCGGTATCTTTTAAGCAGACCGGTGCAAAATATTAAGAAAAAACATAAAGGATGCTTTAGTGGATTTCTTATGCAAAGGCATATTAGTTTTATGACCGGCAGAGTATAAATCAAAACCTGCCGTGAATCCGAAAACAGAAAGAAAAGAGGTAGACCATGAAATTATACATAGTAGGATTTGGGGCAGGCGGTTATGAATATATGACCATACAGGCGAAAAATGCCTTGGAGGACTGTCAGGTAATTGCAGGTTATTCAGTCTATGTGGAATTGGTAAAGCAGCATATACCTGGAAAAGAGTATTACAGTACTTCCATGAAAAAAGAAGAAGACCGGTGCAGGTGGGCCATCGAAAAAACTCTGGAGGGGAAAAAAGTTGCCCTTGTCTGCAGCGGAGACAGCGGGGTATATGGACTTGCCAGTTTGGTTTATGAACTGGCGCAGGAGTATGAACCCTTTGAAATTGAAGTAGTGTCCGGTGTGACGGCGGCTTTAAGCGGCGGAGCCGTATTAGGAGCTCCCCTGACCCATGATTTTGCAGTAATCAGTTTAAGCGATTTACTGACACCCTGGGAATTAATTGAGAAAAGACTTTCCTGTTCCGCTATGTGTGATCTGGTAATCTGTCTTTATAATCCCTCCAGTAAGAAAAGGTATGATTACTTGAAAAAAGCCTGCGAAATAATACTGGATTACCGCAGCGGGGATACCGTATGCGGTTATGTCCGTAATATCGGCAGAGCTGGAGAAACCAGTGTGATTACAACACTGGAGCAATTAAAGGACATGGCGGTGGATATGTTTACTACGGTATTTATCGGTAATTCCTCCACCAAAAACCTGAATCATAAAATGGTAACCCCAAGAGGGTATAAAATTGGAACCGGGTCCGAGATCAAACAGGAGCAGGAATTCAAGACACAAAATTGACCTTTAGACAAACGAATCCTTTAAGTGAAGCAAATTAAAGAAAGGCAGCTCAATGGATAAAATACTGTTATTTGGCGGAACGACGGAAGGCAGGCTGTTATGGGAATACTGCAGGGATATGAAAATCCCGGCAACAGCGGCAGTGGCAACAGAATATGGAGAGACATTATTACCCGCCAGCGAATTATCCCAGGTGCTGGTGGGAAGAATGGACCGCTCCGGTATGGAGGTTTTACTGCAGGAGGGCAAATATAGACTGGTCATTGATGCAACCCATCCCTATGCCCGTGAAGTTACGGACAATATCCGGTCAGCCTGCAAAAACTGTAATATGCCGTACATCCGTGTTCTGCGTGAAAGCTATAGGACCTCGGGGGTCATTGCCGTTGAAAGTGTAAGAGATGCTGCGGATTACTTAAACACCCATGCCGGTAATGCTCTTATTACGACCGGCAGCAAAGAATTAAAGGCATTTACAAAAGTAAAGGATTATACACAAAGACTAACAGTACGGGTTCTCCCCGACCCTGAAAATGTGGGACTTTGCCAGGAGTATGGTTTTACCGGCCGCAGCCTGATTTGTATGCAGGGTCCTTTTTCGGAAGAGTTTAATCTGGCACTTTTAAAGGAGATAAAAGCGGATTATCTGGTCACAAAAGAGTCGGGTTCCTATGGAGGCTTTATGGAGAAGGTTCAGGCGGCTAAAAGGGCCGGCATTCAGGTTATTGTAATTAAAAGGCCGGAGACAGAGACCGGTTACTCTTTGGAGCAGGTGAAAGATATTCTTTTAAAACCCGGCTTCATACCGGATGGGAGCTAGTGTGAATTATGAAGTCCATAATTCACACCCTGATTTGAGGCAGTAAAGCATCTGCCAGCAGATGCTTTATGCCATGGGAGCTAGTGTGAATTGCCTCGCGAGATGCATGCGAGTCATTAGAAGAATAGCAAAAGAGGCTATTCTTCACGGTTTATGCCAGGAAGGCATGGGCGTTAGTGTGAAATAAAAGACATTTCACACTTCTTATTTAGGCAGTACCGCAAGCAGGCTTGCGGTATGCATGGGGGGTAGGTTGAAAAACGAACCCTTATTCAGCATCCTGATTTGTACGTGCGCTTGGCGCACAGATGGGAGTTACAATGAAACAGATTTCAATAGTAGGAATTGGGATGGGAAATACAGAGACCCTTACCCTGGAAGGCAAACGCTGCATTGAACAGGCGGAAGTATTAATTGGGGCAAAACGAATGGTGGAGGCTGTAAACACAGAGAATAAACCGTATTTTATATCCTTTGACAGCAGCAGGATTAAAGCGTATATTGACAGCTGCCCATCTCAGAAATACGTCGTATTAATGTCCGGGGATACGGGATTTTACAGCGGTACCGGTTCTCTGCTTCCGCTGCTGGATGAATATGAAGTTAAGGTGCTGCCAGGTATATCTGCCCTGTCTTATTTTAGTGCCAGGCTTGGAATGTCCTGGGAGGATGCTTATCTTTTAAGCTGTCACGGACGGGAAGAGAATCTGTTGACTGCTGTCAGACAGCATTATAAGACTTTTCTTTTGACTGACGGTAAGATTGGTGAAATATGCAGAAAACTTATCCAGGCCGGGCTTGGGAATGTGCTGGTATATGTGGGAGAAAACCTGTCCTATACAGAAGAGAGAATTGTAAAGGGAAGACCGGAAGAACTTGCTGAACTGGACTTTGCGGCATTAAGTTCGGTTTTTATCCTCAATAGCGATTACCGGAAGGAATTAGAAATCGGTATACCGGATGAAGAATTTCTCCGCGGCAGTGTGCCCATGACCAAAAGTGAAGTTCGTGCCATTGCCATTAGTAAGTTAAAGCTGAAAGAGGATTCCGTAATCTATGATATTGGGGCAGGAACCGGTTCGGTTTCAGTAGAGGCCGCCTGTCTGGCGAAAAGGGGGCGGGTTTATGCCATTGAACAAAATGAAGAGGCCGTGGAACTGATTAAACAGAACCGGGATAAGTTTGCCCTGGACAATATTAAAGTGGTGCACGGTTTTGCGGCAGAGGTTATGGAAGAGCTTGAGATACCGGATATTGCTTTTATCGGAGGCAGCAAGGGCAGTATGGAGGAAATTTTTCATTCCCTCTTTAATAGGAATAAAGGAATTCGAATCGTGATAACCGCCATAACTCTGGAAACTCTGGGGGAGGCATTAAGACTTATGAAATTGTTTGAATTTAAAGAGGTAGAAGTGGTACAGGCCTCCATATCAAGAACCAAGGAAGCCGGAAACTACCATATGTTAATGGGACAGAATCCGGTGTTTATTATAAGCGGCAGAGGGGAGAAACCGGATGAAAATTAACCGTATATTGTTAGCAGGTACGAAAAGCGGAGCCGGTAAAACCACGGTTACCTGCGGTATCTTGCAGGCTTTCATTAACAGGGGCCAAAGGGTGACTTCCTATAAATGCGGCCCGGATTATATTGATCCTATGTTTCACGGTAAAGTAATTGGTATAAAATCCGGCAATCTGGACAGCTACTTTACCGATGAGAAGGCTTTAAACCAGCTATTATGCACCAATTCCCAGGAAGCTGATATCAGTGTTATGGAAGGAGTCATGGGATACTATGACGGCCTTGGTTTTACGGATACCGCCAGTACCTATTCCCTTGCGGCCATGACGAAGACACCGGTGATTCTGGTAGTAGATGCCAAGGGAATGAGCAGTTCTCTGGGAGCCATAATAAAGGGTTTTCTAACCTTTAAAGAAGATAGTTACATAAGAGGCGTCATATTTAACAGACTGCCGGAACGACTGTATCCGGAAGCTGAGAAATTAGCTGAAAGCCTGGGAGTAAAACCTCTTGGCTATGTTCCGGATCTGCCGGAATGCAGCATCGAAAGCAGGCATCTGGGGCTTGTAACAGCAGAAGAAATTGAGGATTTGAAAAGTAAAATAGACCGGTTAGCAGAAAGACTGAAAGATACCATCGACTTTGAGGGGATTGTATCCCTGGCAGAACAGGCACCGCCTCTTATTGCAGAAACTCCTGATACAGATAAAAAAATAGAGGGAGTTACCATTGGTGTGGCTGAGGATGAA
Source organism: Bacillota bacterium (assembly GCA_023443925.1). The sequence goes on from JAEZSL010000035.1 coordinate 14,077, forward strand.
GCCTTCTGTTTTCTATATCGGGATAATCTGGAATTGCTGAAAGAAATGGGTGCCAAACTGGTCTCTTTCAGCCCTTTAAGGGACAAGGCTCTTCCGGAGGGGATAAACGGACTGCTGCTGTGCGGCGGGTATCCGGAACTGTATACCCAGGAATTATCACAGAATGTATCCATGCGAAACAGCATAAAGGCAGCCATAGATAAGGGTATGCCTGCCATAGCGGAATGCGGTGGATTTATGTATCTGCATGAAAGGCTGGAGGATATAAACGGCAAAGAATATCCCATGGCCGGTGTAATTTCCGGAAGATGCTATAAAACCCCTCGTCTTCAAAGATTTGGGTATATCAGCCTGAAAGCTGCAAAGGACAGTTTAATTGCCGGAAAGCAGGAGGTTATAAAGGCCCATGAATTTCACTACTGGGACAGTGAGAACCGCGGGGAGTGTTTTCACGCGGAAAAACCCGGAGGATTAAGGGAATGGGATTGTATCCATGCTTCCGAAAGCTTATATGCAGGATTCCCTCACCTGTATTTTTATGCCAAGCCTGCCATTGCAGATCGGTTTCTTAATAAATGCGCCGAATATGGAAAAAGGGCTGTAAACGGAACAAATGCAGAGGAAAAAGTATCATTGAACGCGCTGGAAGAGGTCTTAAAGGACACCAGCAGAAATGCAGTTACAAGCTTAGACCAAACCGCAGGGAAGCATGCTCTTGCCAGAGATGTGAAAAACTCCGGGATAAGTCCCATCAACCCTTCTGCCAGAGCTGCCAGCAAAAAGCACTGGGACAGCATTGCTAAACCGATCGGGAGCCTGGGGCTTTTTGAGGATATTATTATTCAAATTGCGGGGATTCAGGGCAGTGCTCAGGTGGACATCCGGAAAAAAGCCGTTGTAATTATGTGCAGTGATAACGGAGTGGTACAGGAACAGGTCACCCAGACCGACAGTTCGGTTACTGCCATCGTAACTGAGAATTTTGCACGGGGTATTGCCAGTATCAACCGGATGGCAATGGTAACCGGAGCGGATGTGATACCGGTAGACATGGGAGTCGCCGCGGATTTATCCGCTGGCAAAATTCTAAATAAAAAGATTAGCTACGGTACAGAAAATATAGCCAAAGGCCCTGCCATGACAATAGCGCAGACTCATAATGCCATTGAAACCGGAATCGGAATTGTGAAGCAGCTAAAAGAAGCTGGCTACGGAATTATCGGCACCGGTGAAATGGGTATCGGAAATACGACTACCAGCAGTGCGGTTGCCAGTGTTTTACTGAGACTTCCGGTAGAAGAAGTAACCGGCAGAGGTGCAGGCTTGTCAGGGGAAGGACTGAACCGGAAAATAAATGTTATAAAAGAAGCGATTCGTATTAACCGGCCGGACCCGGATGATCCCTTTGATGTGCTGTCAAAACTGGGAGGTTATGATATAGCCGGAATGACGGGGCTTTATCTGGGAGGAATGCGGTATGGACTGCCCATCGTAATTGACGGTGTAATATCTTCTGTGGCTGCTTTCCTTGCTGCAAAGATAGATAATGGTGCCATAAATTATATGATTCCTTCCCATTTAAGTAAAGAGCCTGCCAGCAGCAGAATCATGCAGGAATTGGGGCTGAATCCCGTAATCCATGGGAATCTGGCTCTGGGTGAGGGGACTGGTACGGCACTTTTATTTCCACTTTTGGATACGGTGCTGAAGGTATACGACTTTCATTCTACTTTTGATGACATTCAGGTTAAAGCCTATGAAACGTTTGAACCAATTGAATATTGAGAAATTCATATTCTGAAAGAGGCAGCTATGATTATATTAATTACCGGAGGCAGCGGAAGCGGCAAATCGGAATTCGCGGAAAATCTGGCAGTAAAGCTGAAGAAAAAAGATTTACTGTACATTGCCACCATGGTGCCCCAGGATGGGGAAAGTGTCAAAAGAATAGCCAGGCATCAGAACCAGCGCAGGGATAAGGGGTTTGAAACACTGGAATGTTATACGGATTTAAAAGGAGTGGATATAAAGGGTTCACCGGTGGTTCTGTTAGAATGTATGTCAAATCTGCTGGCCAATGAGATGTACAGCGAAAAAGGGGTGCGTTATACCCTGGGGGATGATTTTATATGCAGGGAAATACTGGACGGTATCGGGTGTCTGAATAGGTCCTGTGACCATGTCATCATCGTATCGAATGAAGTATTTTCGGATAACGGTTCTGTTTATGAGGAGACAAATCAATATATTCACCGGTTGGGTGAAATAAACTGCCGCATTGCAGACCTTGCCGATTGTGTATACGAAGTAGTGTGCGGGATACCGGTTTGCCAAAAAGGAGAGGGCGTTTTATGACATTATTTAATTCCATGATTATTGCATTTTCAACCTATTCCAAAATACCAATGCCACGGGTTGACTGGAATGACAAAAACAGAAAATATTCTCTGATTTTTTTTCCATTTATCGGAGTAGTAACCGGGCTGGTTTTATGCGGCTGGTGGTGGCTGTCCGGTATAATCGGTTTTGGGATTATTATGCAGTCAGCCATCGCCCTGGCTATTCCGGTATTGATATCCGGAGGGATTCACCTGGACGGTTTTATAGATACCGTAGATGCCTTAAGCTCCTATCAGACCAAAGAGCGTAAGCTGGAGATATTAAAAGATCCCCATACGGGAGCCTTTGCCTTAATCGGTGCTGTACTTTATTTTGTTTTGTATCTGGGAGCGTTAACGGAATTAAACAGTCTGAAAGCATATATGCTGATAGGAATCGGACAGGTTTTATCAAGAGCATTAAGCGGGCTGGCACTGGTACTGTTTCGCTCCGCCAAAAAAGAAGGACTTTTACATTCTTTTTCCTCTGCCGCTCACAGAAAGATTACCGGTATGATACTTGTTTTCCTGATTTTAATCTGCATAGTTGTTATGCTGCTGGTAGATATGGCAGGAGGAGCCGTACTTGTCGGAGCCGCAGGGCTTGTTTTCTGGTACTATAAACAGGTTTCCTACCGGCAGTTTGGAGGAATTACCGGTGATTTAGCGGGATTCTTTCTGCAGCTATGTGAACTTGCTATGGTTATAGGCGCAGCGTTTATGCTGAGATAAAAGAACTGAAGCCTGGAAGTTCGACATGCTATCAGATTTCCCAGCTATGTTATTAGGAAAACCGGCCATGTTAGTGTGAACGTCTTGCCAAAGATATGTGCGAGTCATTAAAAAGAAGGATTACGCAAAAAAGTATGTGCGACTAGGCGCAAAGATGGGAGTTAGGTTGAAAAAATAAGAGAGTTTTTTCAACATCCTGATTTATACGTGCCCAAAGCGCACAGATAGGAGTTAAAATGGAATTATATGTCGGTGGTATGAGCCAGGGAAAATTAAAACTGGTTTGTGAAAAAATTAAGATGGAGGAAGACAGTAATCAGATCTGTGACGGGGCTGACTGTTCTCTGGAGGATTTATTTACCAGTCCGGTCATCAATCATCTTCATTTGTTTATAAGACGGCTTTTTATAGAAGAGCCGCAAACAGAATGCGGTTTGCCGGTCCTTGAATTAAATTCCTATTTGGCACCAATAGAGATGGACAAGACAGACCCTGCTCATCTGGCAGAAGTGGTTGTACAAAAGCTGATGGACAAAAATCCTGCGGCCATCATTCTCTGTAATGAGATAGGATATGGAATCGTTCCCATGGATAAGACCGACCGTCTTTACCGTGAAACCGTAGGACGCTGTTTATGCAGGCTGGCGGCTTATTCCGAAAGAGTAGTCAGGGTTGTCTGCGGATTGGGGATGAAAATTAAATGAAAATAATACTGATACGGCATGGCATGACACCGGGGAATAAAGAAAAGAGATATATCGGGCTGACAGATGAAGGACTCTGTGCGGAGGGCATAGACCAGATATCGGATGCAGTACAGCAAAAGCGGTATCCCAAAGCGGATGCGGTTTATGTCAGTCCCTTAAAACGGTGCAGGGAAACGGCAGAAATAATTTATCCGCTTTCAGAACCTATTTCCTGTGAAGCTTTAAAAGAATGTGATTTTGGTGAATTTGAAAATAAAAATTATCTGGAATTGTCGGGGAATGAAAACTATCAAAAGTGGATAGACAGCAATGGAAGTCTTGGATTTCCTGAGGGTGAGACACCGGAAGGATTTAAGAACCGTTGTCAGAATGCCTATGAAAATATAATAAGTAACATTCAGGATAAAGATGCCGCCTTTATTGTCCACGGAGGTACTATAATGGCAATTTTAGAAAAGTTCGGAGAGCCGAAAAAGAGTTTCTATGACTGGCAGTTAAAAAACGGGGAGGGTTATCTATGTGAGCTTAAGGAAGATTCATCCCGCCCGGGAACTATAAAAGTCATAAAGAAATTGGGAGGAATGGGGGAATGGAAATGATTTATTACTCCGCGGCTGCGCTAGCAGCAGGTTACATATTAGATCTTATCTTCGGCGATCCATACTGGCTGCCCCATCCGATACGCTTTATCGGTACCCTGATCAGCAAGTTGGAAAAGCCGGTAAGAAAATACTTTAAAGACACACCGAAAAGCCTCATTGCTGGTGGAACAGTTCTGGTCCTGCTGGTATTGCTGGTATCCGTATTGGTACCATTCCTGATTCTATCTCTGCTTTACCGCTATCTTCCCTGGCTGGGATTTGCGGTTGAGAGTATTATGTGCTACCAGATACTTGCTACAAAATGTCTTAAGGTGGAGAGTATGAGGGTATATCACTCACTAAAAAAAGGAGATCTAAAAGATGCCAGGTATAAGGTATCCATGATTGTAGGCAGGGATACACAACAGCTGGATGAGGCCGGAGTTGCCAGGGCAGCGGTTGAGACTGTGGCGGAAAATACTTCTGACGGGGTAATTGCCCCTATGATATTTCTGGCGATAGGCGGCCCGGTGCTGGGATTTTTTTATAAAGCAGTTAACACCATGGACTCCATGATCGGATATAAAAACGATAAGTATCTGTATTTTGGACGAACAGCAGCAAAGCTGGATGATGTGCTGAATTATATACCTGCAAGAATCTCCGCGCTGCTTATGATAGCAGTCTGTCCACTGTCAGGCTTTAACGGGAAAGAGGCCGCCCGAATTTATTTAAGGGACAGACATAATCATTCCAGCCCGAATTCCGCTCATACGGAGGCAGTTTGTGCCGGAGCATTAGGCCTTAAATTGGCTGGTGATGCCTATTATTTTGGCAAACTGCATAAAAAGCCCACCATCGGAGATGATACCAGGCCTATCGAGACAGATGATATCAAAAGAGTGAACAGGCTGCTATATGCCGTATCTTTTGCGGCAATCTTGCTGCTGCTTACACTGAAGCTGATTGTCTGGGGAATTATACACTGATCCTTGAGGAAATTCTTGAAGCTGTATTCGCAGCTTCATGTTCATTAATTTATAGTTAATCATAGTTAATTAAGGAATTATTTTATCTGATTTGAGCACCTTCTAATACTCAAATACTTAACAGATAAGTAAAGAAAGGGCTATTTCTTTATATGCCCTGCGGATTGGAGAAAACAATGGAACAATACAGACATGGCGGTGAAATCTATGATAAAAAGGTAACGCTGGATTTCTCCGTTAATACCAATCCCCTCGGATTGCCGGAGGGAGTCAGGAAGGCCCTGATTACGAACACGGATTCATTTTCATTATATCCGGATAACAAATACACTGAATTAAAAACTGCCCTTGCAGATTATGAGAAACTGGACCGGGATTTTATTATCTGCGGTAATGGGGCTTCCGATCTTATATTCCGTTTGTGTTATGCATTAAAACCAAAGAAAGCAATGGTGACGGCACCTGCTTTCTCCGAATATGAAAAGGCCCTGAGGGAAGCGGGCAGCAGCGTGGTATATCATACCTTAAAAGAAGAAGAGAATTTTCAGGTTACAGAACAGATTTTAGATCAGCTTGATAAGACATTGGATTTATTGTTTTTATGTTGTCCCAATAACCCTACCGGCAGCTTGATCCCACAGGAATTGCTGAAAGAAATCGTGGATCAGTGCCAGGACAAGGATATTTTTCTGGTTATGGACGAATGTTTCATGGAATTTACAGATGAGGAGGATAAGTACTCTCTGAAACCTTACCTTATGGATAATGACCGGATCTTTATATTAAAGGCCTTTACTAAATTTTATGCAATGGCCGGAATAAGGCTTGGTTATGGACTATGCGGCAATAAAGAGCTGTTAAAACGGATATCCGGTATAGGACCGGCCTGGAATGTATCCATCCCTGCCCAGATAGCAGGTGTAAATGCTTTAAAGGAGAATTCTTACCGGCTTGAATCCAGGGAACTGATTAAAAGGGAAAGAGATTACTTGTATAGCGGATTATGTGCTTTGGGATTAAAGGTATTTGCCCCTGCTGCCAATTATATCTTTTTCAAGGGGGCTCAAAGCTTGTATGATGAGCTGCTGGCAAAAGGCATTCTGATTCGCCAGTGTGACAATTATGCCGGCCTGAATAAAGAATTTTACCGGGTTGCAGTTAAGAACCACAATGAAAATGAAATCCTGCTAAAGGAAATAAAAAATGTGTTATGAGTTTTCAGACACACCCTAATATCCATTAATTTAATATCAGGATACTTACAGTAACAGGAAGAGGGAAAGTAATTTACTTTCACTCCACTGGGTTTGATCAGCGCTGTTCATACAAAGTTGTAATAAAAACGGCGCAGAAATGGCGGAGAATATGGCAAAAGCGATAATGATACAGGGCACTATGTCCAACGCAGGAAAAAGTCTGCTGGCAGCAGGCCTTTGCAGGGTGTTTAAGCAGGACGGCTATAAGGTAGCACCCTTTAAATCCCAAAATATGGCTCTTAACTCCTTTATCACGGAAGAAGGCCTGGAAATGGGCCGTGCACAGGTTATGCAGGCGGAAGCCTGCAAAGTAAAGCCTTCCGTGCTTATGAATCCCATACTTTTAAAACCTACCACCGATGTAGGCTCACAGGTTATTGTCAATGGTGAGGTTCGTGGAAATATGAAGGCCGCGGATTATTTTAAATATAAAAAGTCTTTGGTACCGGATATTATGAACGCCTACCATAAACTGGAGGAAGAATATGATATTATAGTAATCGAAGGCGCCGGAAGTCCCGCCGAAATCAATCTGAAAAGTGAAGACATCGTCAATATGGGTATGGCAAAGCTTGCCGGCGCACCGGTGCTCTTAGTGGGTGATATCGACCGGGGCGGTGTGTTTGCCCAGCTTGTCGGGACTCTGATTCTGCTTGAAGAGGAAGAAAAGGCCATGGTTAAAGCCACGGTAATTAATAAATTCAGAGGTGATAAATCAATACTGGAACCGGGACTTGATATGCTTAAGGATTTAACTGGTAAAGAGGTGGCCGGAGTTATACCCTACGTGTATCTGGATATTGATGATGAAGACAGCCTGTCGGAGCGTTTTGACCGTAACCGGGAACCGGGAGCCGTAGATATTGCGGTTATAAAATTACCCCGGATTTCTAACTTTACGGACTTTAATGCTCTGGAATACATGGAAGGGGTATCACTTCGTTATGTTACCGGTGTATCCGAATTGAAAGACGCAGATATGATAATCCTGCCCGGTACCAAAAGCACCATGCAGGATCTTAACTGGATGAGGCAGAACGGACTGGAAGCTGCAATCAAGCAACAGGCCGCAAAGGGAAAAATTATCCTTGGTATCTGCGGCGGATATCAGATGTTAGGTGAAATTCTGAGTGATCCATACCATGTGGAAGCATCCGGCAGCATGGAGGGAATGGGACTGCTACCTATTGCAACCGTTTTTGAAGAAGCGAAGGTCCGTACCAGAATATCCGGGCATATTAACACCCTGGAGGGTGATTTTGCTCTGCTAAGCAAAGTTCCTATCGAAGGTTATGAAATTCATATGGGGGTATCCACGGTTACCGATCCGGGGAAGGGCAGTTATTTATCCTTTATTACGGACCGACTGTCAGAAGAGAATGCTAAACATTCTGCAGAAAACTATGATTCCAAAACAGACGGCTGCATTTCCGGTAATGTATTTGGTACTTATGTACATGGAATCTTTGACAGGGAAGAATTTCTGGAGGGAATTGTTAAACTGCTTTACAAACGGAAAGGTCTTTCTTATACGCAGGTGAAAGCGGTGGATTTAGCGGCATATAAGGAAATGCAATACGATAAACTGGCAGATACGGTTCGGAATAATATGGATATGGAACTGATCTACCGTATATTAGAGGAGGGCATATGAGCAAAGGACTAATACATGTTTACTGCGGTGACGGAAAGGGTAAAACTACGGCAGCCATAGGACTTGCCGTCCGGGCCGCAGGCAGCGGAATGCAGGTGGTACTGCTGCAGTTTTTAAAGGGAAGAATGGTAAGTGAACTTACTGGTTTGTCGCAGATTTCCGGTATAACCGTGATACGCAATAATAAGGATTATGGTTTTTATAATACCATGGGGCAGCAGGATAAGAATGACATTGCGGTACTTCATAACGAAAATCTGGATGCCGCCCTTAAACTGGTGAAAGAGGGGCAGTGTGATATGCTGATCCTGGATGAAATTACGGCGGCCTACAATTATGGGCTGGTTGAACAAAACATAATAGATGAGCTTATTCTAAACAAAAAACCGGAACTGGAACTGGTGCTTACCGGCCGCGATCCGGCACCGTTATTTTTGGAATATGCGGATTATGTCTCTGAAATTAAAAAAATAAAGCATCCCTATGACCATAAAATTACGGCAAGAAAAGGAATCGAATTATGAAACGTCAGATTGAAACCATACGGCCGGAGGAGATTGAAAAACGGAGTTTTGAACTTATTGAAGCTGAAATGAAAACCTCACCGGCAGAAGAATTAAAACCTATTATAAAAAGAGTGATCCACACATCAGCTGATTTTGATTATGAGGATAATCTGTGCTTTTCGGAGGATGTGGTTAAAATAGCCGAAAAAGCAATCAGAAACGGAGCCTGTATCGTAACGGATACCAACATGGCTAAGGCCGGGATTAATAAAAGCGCCCTTGCCAGATTCGGTGGCGAAGTATATTGTTTTATGGCAGATGAGGATGTGGCGGCAGAGGCCAGGGAGAGAGGAATTACCAGAGCTGCAGTCAGTATGGAAAAAGCAGCAAAGTTGAATAAGAATCTTATCTTTGCCATTGGCAATGCACCAACGGCTTTGATCTGCCTGCACGAGATGATAGAAACGTGCAAAATAAAACCGGAACTAATCATCGGAGTTCCGGTCGGATTTGTCAATGTTGTAGAAGCCAAAGAACTGATTATGGAAGCAAAAGTACCCTATATCGTAGCAAGGGGACGCAAAGGCGGAAGCAATGTTGCGGCCGCTATCTGCAATGCCCTTTTATATAGGATTCAAGATTAATAACGAATAAAATCAGACGGGGGCACTATCAGGGGTACTGCCTTTTTGTGCCTTCGACTGGTCTAAATACAGCTGAATCATCTGGCCTTTAATCAGATCCTTATTTTCATCGCTTAAACGGCTGTAATAACTTAAAACATTCCATTCATCCTTACTTAAACCGCTGCTGTTCTTACGGTTATAATCGAAGGATTCCCTCGTTAAATCCGAAATCTGCAGTTCGTAATCAAATAGATAATCAATACTAACATTAAAATAATCCGCAATTTTTACCAGCAGCTCCGGGTCCGGAGTACTGTAATTCCGTTCATAATTGGACATAGTTGATTTGCTTACCCCAAGGATCTTAGCCAAGTCATTTTGCGGAATATTCTTTTGAAGTCTTAAAGTTCTGATTTTTTTACCAATATCCAAATTAACACTCCCTTTTCTACATAAATAGTAGCATAAATAAAAAATTTTAAAATAGTACTTAAAATATTATGGAATTTATTCAATAATATTTGACAAATCAAAAGAAATTGGATATAATATAAAACAGAGTGATAAAACAAAATCAGCTTTTACATTTAAGAATTAATTTTTTCTGATTTTTTTACCACCAGGAGTGCCATACTGATTTTCAATAAGGCATAGGGCTCAAATATCCGATAAAAATATACTCCCCTCAATTATTTTTATAAGCTCCTATGCTTTATTGAAAATTAATATAGCACTCTTTTTATTTTTCCCATAAAAGAAAAAATTAGCAAAATTTTAATTTATCATGGGATATGATTGCAAAATGTGTTATAATATAACAGCAATGATATTTGATTCATTATGATATAGGATATCTGAGTAACGAATGAAAGGATGGTGCAACATGTTAAATCAAGAAGTTGTAAAATTATTGAATGAACAGATTAACAAAGAATTTTATTCTGCCTACCTTTATATGGATATGGCAAATTATTATGCAGATCAAAGTCTGAACGGATTTGAAAACTGGTTTTATGTCCAGATGCAGGAAGAAAGGGATCATGCCCTGTTATTCCGCCAGTATCTGTTAAACAATGGCGAATCCGTAGTGCTGTCAGCTATCTCTGCACCCGATAAAAAATATGAAAGTTTCCGTGAACCTTTAATTCTTGCCCTTGAACATGAAGAATATGTAACTGCTTCTATTAACAACATATATGAAGCTGCATATAAAAACAAAGATTTTAGAACCATGCAGTTTCTGGATTGGTTTATAAAAGAACAGGGTGAAGAAGAGAAAAATGCAGACGATAATATCAAGAAATTTGATTTGTTTGCAGGTGACCCAAAAGGTCTGTACATGCTTGACAATGAATTTAAAGCCCGGGTTTATGCAGCACCTTCTCTGGTACTGTAATTACCGTTTTCCTATTCAAAAGCAGCGTTTGGTTTTCGTGCCAAACGCTGTTTTTAAGGTAATGATTCAGTATAGGTAACGGCTTAACGGGAATCTTCCGGTTATTGCTTTATCTGGCTGTAGATATCATTAAATACCTGGGACATGCCTTCAAAATCTTCCCCTCCGATTAACTGACGGTTTGCCGAATATTCGCATAGATAGCAGGAAAATGCGGTAAATTTAATATGCTGGATCAAGATGGAGAACTTTTGCGAATCATAATACTTCTTTATGACTTCATAATTATATAGAGTTATTTCAACAACAATACTATCTTCGGTTTCGTTCAGTATTCTGGCAGCCTCTTCAAGCTGGTTGTTAACAAACAATTCTTTTAAATCCGTATTTAAATTATTTATTTCTTCTGTCATGGTATCTATAAGCCCTTTCCCGATTGATTTTTTCTTTCCTTTCCTTATTATAAAATAACTACCGTATTTAGTCAAATTCCTTATACCTTTCATAATGTAGGATTCGAACGTGAAAAGCTGAATAAATGGATCTGGAAACAAGTATTAATTGTAGGAAATATTTGAAAGACTATATCGTTTCATTCTTACCTATATAAGAGAACGGTGATAAAAGCAGCTATGAGAAATTAGTACTAAACTGTATAGGGCATGAAATGTAAAGCCCAGTAAAAAGGCGATACATGTAATTTTGCCGCTGTTTAAGCGGGATTATGCATGTAAAAATATGTTGACAAATAAATTAATTTGTCTAAAATGATATTAGATATTATGTTATTTTTTTCATAAGATGCAAGGATATGGCTTCTGATGGGGATAGTTTTATTATGGAAAATGGACTGAACAGATTGGGAATAACTGACATGGCTGGAGGGTGTAAAATTACGAATAAGTGAAAAGTTTAAAGGTATTTGACATTAGATTATTTAATATCATTTCTGAATATATATTCGGAACATCAGGTAGGAGTGGAAAGGAGCAAGAATATGGATATTACCATGATAATTAGTATAGTATTGGCTTTTGCATCATTGATAACGGCTTTCGTACTGGATGGGGGGCATGTACACGCGTTATTGGAACCAACTGCGGCAATGATTGTTTTCGGCGGAACTTTTGGTGCAGTAGGAGTATCCTTTAAGTCGGATGTGCTGAAAAAGATCCCCAAAATAATTGTGATAGCTTTTAAGAGACAAAAACAGGACCGGCAGCAGATTGTCGATACCTTTTTTAAAATCTCAAATTTAGCCAGAACCAGTGGCTTGCTATCCCTGGAAACCGAAATACAGAATAATACATATGATAAATTTATTGTGGAAGGGCTTCAGCTGGTAATGGACGGTACGGATCCTGAAATTATCAAAAAGACTCTGGAAAATAAAGTTGACAATATGGAATACCGTCATTCCAAAGGAATTGCCGTGTTTGAAGCGGCAGGTGGTTTTGGACCTACCATGGGTATCATTGGAACCGTTATGGGACTGGTTCACGTTTTAGGCAGCCTTAGTTCTCCGGATGGTCTTGGTCCCCAGATTGCTATAGCTTTTATCGCAACTTTATACGGAGTAGGCTCTGCGAATTTATTGTGGCTCCCCTTAGCCAATAAGCTAAAAGAATTGGATACGGATGAAATCGTAACCAAAAACATGATGATGGATGGAATTTTAATGGTACAAGAAGGCGGCAATCCGGCGTTAATCGTAGAAAGGCTGAAAGGGTACTTGGATGATGAAA
>JAEZSL010000308.1 GCA_023443925.1 Bacillota bacterium
AGGTATCAACGTTAACCAGCATAAAAAGAGATGGAATTTTTGTGCTGGACAACCCATTTCTTATAAATTATAATAAAAGCAAATTAACCATAAATATTTCTTTGGAATAACCGGAAAGGAGCAGATACATGGCTGTCAGTTTAAAAAATGTTTATAACGATACCAGGCAAAAGTTTAAATTAGAGCTGCTTGCAGGGCGGGAAGGCCTTGAAAACACAGTCAGTTGGGTACATCTGATCGAAGACGTCACAACAACCGACTTTATCCGCGGCAGCGAATTAATTATCACTACCGGATTAGGTGTTACAGATGAGTACTGGCTGGATCACTTTATAGAGAGTTTGTCGGAAAAACATGCTGTTGGTCTCATTGTTAACGTAGGGGTTTACATAAAGGAAATACCTGCACATACTCTGGCTCTCTGTGAAAAAAATAACTTCCCTGTGTTTATTATGCCCTGGGAAATTCATCTTGTTGATATTATGCAGGATTTCTGTAATCGAATTATTCATGCCCAACAGCTGGAACTAACGGAAACCCAGACGTTTCTAAATGCTTTTAAAACCCCGGAGAATAAAGCCTCCTACTTTCCTTATCTCGAACAGAACGGTTATAAACTCAAAGGCTCCTTCTGCACTGTGGTAATCCGTCCGGAGAAAGAAATTTTACCACCGGAAAAAGAATTACTTTATAAAAAATTTCGAATTACCGCTACTAACATTCTAAACAGACTTTCTGTACAAACTGCTATCGTAATCCTGAATCAGGATATTTTTGTTGTTTTCCACAATACTCCCATTGATAAAATCAGAAAATATGCGAATAAACTAAGCCAGGGTTTCAGGCGCGAATATGCCTTACTAAAAATACGTATCGGAGTTGGGCCTCTGGTTACGGGTGCCGATAATATACATAAAAGCTTCCAAAGAGGACAAGCTGTTCTGGGACTCGGTAAGATCAGAAATGAAGAGCTTATGTTTTATGATGATATCGGAATCAATAAGATTATTTTAGCGGTTGAAGACCGGCAGGTATTAACGGATATGCACCGGGACACCCTTGGCATACTGGAGAACTATGATAAGCAGCATAATACGGATTACCTTAATATCTTAAGACTGTATCTGCTGCATAATTCCAGTGTCCAGGCTGTCGCTGATGAAACTTTTACCCACCGGAATACGATTAATTACAGGATTAAAAAGATAAAGGAACTGCTCTCCTCGGACTTAAATACAACAGAAGACCGCCTTCGCTTTCAATTGGCGTTCTATATATGTGATATACTGGATGTGTCCGAAAATTAAATCATTTTCAAAAAAAATATAAAAATTTTGATTGACAGCGAAAAAAAAGAATGATAATATATGCAACATCAAGAACCAATACAATGGTGTATTAAGATTTGTCCAAATCTTAATGCACTTTTTTTGGCCTTATGAGTAAGGCTTTCATATGGTACGGATTATGCTGTAAAGGGGCACTAATAAGCTTAGAGTGCCTCTTTTTTTATTACCGTTTTCCGGCACCCAAAATCTGCAAATCAGAAGGAGGCGGCTGTATGAGCCAAAAAATGGCGGAGTATATTATTCGTGTTTATCAATTATCAAAAAACTTTGGTGATCTGGAAGTACTAAAGAATATCAGCCTGCATGTAAAACGCGGAGAAGTGGTTACAATTATCGGCCCCTCCGGTTCAGGCAAAAGTACCTTTTTACGCTGTATGAACTTACTGGAAATACCAAGCGGAGGAAAAATGTATTACAAAGATAAGGATATGCTGGATTTAACTACGGACAGCAGAATTCTGCGCCGGAATGTCGGAATGGTATTTCAGAAGTTCAACCTCTTTCCCACCAAAACCGTTATGCAGAATATCACAATGGCCCCAATGAGAATCAATAAAAAAAGCAAAACAGAAGCAGCAGAAATTGCTATAAGTCTTCTTAAGAAAGTTGGTTTAGAAGATAAGGCAGATAACTATCCTAAAACCTTATCCGGAGGCCAGCAGCAAAGAGTGGCGATAGCCAGGGCCTTAGCTATGCAGCCAGAAATGCTGCTGTTTGATGAACCCACCTCGGCGCTTGACCCTGAGCTGGTGGGGGATGTTTTATCTGTTATGAAGGAACTGGCCTTAGAAGGTATGACCATGGTAATTGTTACCCACGAGATGGCCTTTGCAAGAGACGTCTCAGACCGGGTAATCTTTATGGATAAAGGATTCATTGTAGAGGAGGGACCACCCGAGGAGATATTCGGTGATCCGAAAAATGACAGGACCAGAGACTTTTTAGCCAGAGTTTTATAGGGTCGAGTCAAAAGGTCAATTTATACACATTACGGGATCTTTTGCACTCAAATCTTTATAGTAATTCTACAAAAAGGTATTGCTACCAATCACACCAAACAAAGTAGGAACTCAAAAAAGGAGGAAAAATTTATGAAAAAGTATTTCCGATTATTCGCAGCAGTAACCATACTCATTATGATATTTACAGGATGCGGCAGCAAAAAAGCCGCAAACACCGGTGCAGCCGCAGATAACACCGCCTCTGTTACCGAAGATACGGCAGGTGAAACTACCCCGCCGGATTCTGAGGAGGTCAGTGCAACCTTGAAGAGATTAAGAGATCAAGGATATATCACGATTGCATCCAGCAATGATGCTCCCCTCTCCTACATTGATGTTAAAACAAATGAATATACCGGTGTTGACGGTGAAATTTTTAAAGACTTAATGAACCGGCTGGGTGTTCCGGAAGTTAAGATGAAGACTGTGGCTTTTGAAAATCTGCTCATTGAGTTAAACAACAAATCCGTTGATATGGTGGTGGATGCTATGTATATCAAACCGGAACGGCAGGAAATTGCCTTGTTTACTAATGTTTGGTATTCCGAAGGCGACTGCCTCCTCGTGAAAGCAGATTCAGATATAAAGAGTCTAAGCGACTTAAAGGAAAAAACGGTCGGTGCCCAGAAAGGAACCGCTTTCCTTGAAATAGCCCAGTACTGGGAATCACAGGGATTAATCAAAAAACTGACAATTATGGGTTCCCAGTCTGAATTAATGCTGGCAGTCAACACCGGAAAAGTAGATGCCTGCGTAACCGATTCTATCATAGCCGGTTATACCCTGACTCAGGATTCCAGTCTTGATTTGAAACTGGCAGAAGATTATACTCCCGACTCCACCGGTAAAATTGGTGCCGCCCTCCGTTTTGAAGATAAGGATTTCTGTGCAGAAGTAAATGCGGTTCTGGATCAGATGAAGGAGGATGGTTCTTTAATGAAATATCTTGAGCAGTACGGTATGGACGAAAGTTCTTTTGTAGGGGTAGAGGAAGGTAAGACCGTTCA
>JAEZSL010000317.1 GCA_023443925.1 Bacillota bacterium
ATTCTTACTTCCGCATCCATCCTCTGCCTTCTCAGGTTTCCCCAATGACTGATTTTCATCAACGAGAATGGACTCCACGTATACAGCGGCGGTACCGTCCGGGATTCTCACCCGCTTCCCTTGTTCATCCATACTCACTAAACGGAGCATGGCCACAAAAAGTCCTTTTTATTAAAATAATTAATGCCCATTCTAAAGAGAGTGAGCATTCCAGGTAGTATATAACATAACAGATTGCGCACTTAAATAGAAGTTCATAAAGGATACGACCTTCGCTGACTTATACTTGTTACCAGTAATTACAGCAAGTTTCCTTGTGCCGGAATTTCACCAAACTTTTGATTAAGAGTAACTGCTTTACTATGCATTCCTCATCGCATCTGTTAATTATTTAATTAAACTAATTATACAGTAACTCTTAAATCATGTCAATACGGTACTTCCTCTGTCCATGACAAAGTGCTTTCTTTGTCATGGACAACCTACTTCCTTCAAACAGATAAAAGATAATTATGACCATACCTCTTTTACAATTTCCTGTATTAATTGCAATTTGGCCCACTGTTCCTCTTCCGTCAGTTTATTGCCCTCTTCCGTGGAAGCAAAGCCGCACTGGGGGCTGAGACATAATCGTTCCAGGGGAATATATTTTTGCGCTTCCCTGATTCGCTTTATGATGTGTTCCTTATTCTCCAATACAGGGGATTTTGTTGTGACGAGTCCCAATACAACCTGCTTATCCTCACTGACATATTGGAGCGGTTCAAAATCGCCGGAGCGCCCATCATCAAATTCCAAATAAAAGGCATTTACCTTTTCCCCTGCAAAAAGGTCTTTTGCTACCCGGTCATACCCACCCTGGCAGGCCCAGGTGGAATGGAAATTGCCGCGGCAGATATGAGTATTGATAACCAGATCTTCCGGCTTATCTTCAATGGCAAGATTATTAATCCGGATTAATTTATCAATAATCTGCTGCAGCCCCGCTTCATCCGTACCAAAAATAAAACACGCATTGGGATCAACACAAACACCCCAGGTACAGTCATCAAACTGGATATTTCTGCATCCGGCAGCATAGAGATCCCGGATTACTTTTTTGTAAGCCTTCGCAATATCCTGAATCAACTCCTCTTCTTCGGCGTAAATTGCTCTGGTGCCGGCTAAATTATCCGGTATAATCATCTGAAACAAAAATTGTGCAGGAGCAGGGATCGTCTGTCGTGCAACCGTATCCTCCTTTTCAAATTGTTTCACAAATTGAAAATGTTCCACAAAGGGATGTCTGTCAACGGATACTTTTCCGGTAAGAAAGGTATCATCAATAAGAGCTGCCTCGCCATGAAACGGAATTCCATTGTCCGTTTTCTTATGCCCGATACCGTTAAATGCCCACATAAAATCCAAATGCCAGGAACTTCTCCGGAATTCTCCGTCTGTTATAACCGGAAGGCCAGCTTTATTCTGTTTTCCAATCAGTTCCGTTATGGCTCTATCTTCCACTGCTTTTAATTCTTCTCCACTTATTTTCCTGTCTGCATAATCTTTTCGTGCCTGTTTTAAATAATCGGGTCTCAAAAAACTTCCTACTACATCATATCTAAAAGGTGCGTTGTGTTTCATATCTCATTCTCCCATCTTAAATTAATTTAATACTTTCTTTCTGTCTCCTATTATAAATTATTCTTCTCATTACGGAAAATACTAAAAAAAATGTGTTTGCCATAGTTTTAAGCTATAGCAAGCACATTTTGCTTTCATAACCATATATTTATTCACAATAGCATTCCAGGTCAAAAGGTCAATCCTATTTAATCAGTTGATTCCCTACCGGACGTACTCCATCACCTGTATCTTTAACGCATCCATATAAGCTTTTCCATACCTGCTAAGAGGCATGTTCTTTTTCTTAATGGCAGCAACCCTCATAAACTCATCCACCTGAAGCGGCTTGGCAATGATATTTTCACCATTTAGTTCTTTACTAATCACCCCTGTACTAACCGTATATCCGTTTAAACCGATTACCAGATTAAAAAGCGTGGCCCGGTCTCTGACCTTAATGTTTTTGCTCCGGTCAATGGTGCTGAGAATTTCTTCAGAAAAATAAAAGGAATTATAATCTCCCTGTTCAAAAGAAAGATATGGATACTCGTCCAGTTCGTTTAAGGTTAATACTTCCTTACCTGCCAGCGGGTGCTTTGAACTGATGAATACATGGGGCTTTGCAACAAAAAGTTCCTCAAACTCCAAACCGTTCTGCTTGATAAACTTCATAATGACTTCCTGATTTTTGGAAGACGTGTACAAAATCCCGATTTCACTCTTCAGCCGGTTTACATCCTCAATAATCTCGTAAGTCTGTGTCTCCCTAAGGGTAAAATCATATTGGTTCCCGCCAAACTCCCGGATCACATCTACAAAAGCATTTACGGCAAACGAATAATGCTGGGTGGATACGGAAAACCTTGGGCTTTGCTGCTTCACATTCAAAAACTTTTCTTCCAGCAGGTTAGCCTGTTCCAGAACCTGTCTGGCATAGGCCAGGAATTCATCCCCCACATTAGATACGACAATGCCTTTATTCGTTCTGTGAAAGATAGAAATCTGCATCTCATTTTCCAGCTCTTTAATGGAATTCGTAAGACTTGGCTGTGAAATAAATAATTCCTTGGCAGCCTCACTGATCGTTCCTTTTTCCGCAACGGTTACCACATATTTTAGCTGTTGTAATGTCATACTGTTATCCCTCCTTAATTAAGTTCAAAAAAACAGGATATTTTGGAGAATACAAATGATTGCCTGAATAACGTCAGAACAATGTATCATATTATTATTTCAATTTAATATATTATATAGACAGCAAATGGAGGTTATACAAATGTGTACGGCAATGACTCTCCAATCACGTTCCAAAGAGCGTTTCTTTGGGCGGACCATGGACTTCTCACATGATATAATACCTCAGCTTTATATAATCCCAAGTAACTATGTATGGAAAAATAACTTAAACAACCATAAATACAAAGATACTTATCGTTTTATCGGACTTGGTCAGGAACTTGATGGTATGTTTGGATTTTTTGACGGAGTTAATGAAAAAGGGTTCGCCGCCGCAGTTTTATATTTTGCAGGATATGCCCAGTATAATACGGATTCTACTGATAAGACTTCAGAACCCATTGCATCCACTGATTTTCTCCACTATATCCTGGGCAGATGTGCCTCTGTAAGAGAATTATCCGCATTGTTAAAGGATATCACCCTCATCGGTATTCCGGACCCTGTAACCCACACCATTGCACCGTTGCATTGGATGGCCGTTGACAGAAGCGGAGCATGTGTTGTAATCGAGCCCACGGAAAGAGGCCTTAAATTAATCAACAATCCTATAGGTATAATGGCAAACAGTCCGGATTTTAACTGGCATATGACGAATTTAAGAAACTATATGGGAGTTTCACCGACACAAACAATGGAAGTCTTCTGGGATACTGTCAAATTAACTCCTTTTGGCCAGGCCGGAGGAACCGTCCCTCTGCCGGGTGGGTTTACCTCACCGGAGCGCTTTGTACGCACCGCTTACTTAAAATCACATTTGCCGGAGCCAAAGGACAGCAGGGAAGCGATTGCTGCATGCTTTCATATTATGGAAAGCGTCTCTATCCCAAAGGGAGCGGTTATAACAAATCGAAACACCTACGATTATACGAAATACACCGCCTTCATGAATATCCATACCTGTGAATACTTCTATAAAACATACGATGATCTATATGTAAATGCTGCCGATCTATGGTGTACGGAGACTGTTTAATTCAAGGACCTGTTCCCTTTTTATTTCAGGGTTCAGGTCTTTCTTGATGTAATTCCCGCCTTCTTCCTATTCACGGTTAAGTACTTCGCCGGCTCTTTTATCCCACGCTCAAGATCAAGTATGCCTGATATAAGGCTTTTTCAACAGAATCAGCCAGGATACCAGACTTATGATACCTATAATTAAGTAAAGTGTCCCCATGAGAACCACCCGGTTTGCGGAACCAATCGAAATCAGCAGCATGCCTATGCTGCCAAATAGAGTAAAAGTACAGCCCATCAACGAGGATGCTGCACCGGTATCTCCCTGAACCTGTTCGATCAAAAGATTTGTTCTTGGCGGCCCCAATATATTACCGCAGAAAGAGGCTGGTATCAGACACAGGCAAAAGACCAGAGGACCCTTTGAACCAACGGTAATGAGTAAAAGCCCGCAAAGAGCCACCACAACATAAACCGCTTTGATTATTGTCTTGTAATGAATATATTTTGATATTCTTATATAAACCATGGGTCCCAGTAAAAGAAACACCGCATTTGCCGCAAAATAATAACTGTAACCCTTTTCGCTTACTCCGAAGCCATCCACATAAATGTAGGATGAGGCTGATATAAATGACATAAACGCAATATTCAGAAGAGCAAACGTTAATAAAAGAGTGATAAACCCCTTATTTCTGGCCACTACTCCCAGTCTGCCCAGTGCATCTTTTATATTTCCTTCCGAGCGGGCACCTATTGTTTCCTGCATAGCCACGCTGCCCGCCACGCTGACCACGCCGACTAAGGAAAGTGCAACAAATACGCCGCGCCAGGACAGCACATTTAAGATAAAAGCTCCAATCATGGGGGATACAATGGGTGAGGTGGTAGCCATGGATTGTACAATGGCCAGTATCCGGACACGTTTTTTACCGCTGTACAGATCCTTAACAATGGCCGTTGAAACGGCAGTAGCAGAACCACAGCCGATAGACTGCAGAATACGGAACGCTATTAGTTCATATACATTTGTTGAGAAAATGCATAGAATACTGGCTGCCGTATAGATACTCAGCCCGATTAGCAGTACCGGCTTTCTTCCATATTTATCACTGAGCGGCCCCCAAACTAAAGTTCCCCCTGCATAAAACAGAAAGAAAAAAATCAAGGTTAGATTTACCATCCCAGGTGTAGTATGCAGACTTTCCACCATTCTTGGAAGAGCCGGCAGGTATATATCCGTGGATAAAGGTATAAAAGCTCCTAAAAAGGCGATAAATACAATAAATCCTTTATCGCCCAGATACTTTTGACTGCTCTTTACCTGCTCCTCTTCAATTGTAATATTATCCATCAGGACCTCCTTAATTATAGCAATAAATTCTGTCATTATTCCTCAAATACCGGATAGCAGTGTATCCTATCCGGTATTTGTTATATTTCACAAACTTCTTTCCTTTTACAAGTATTTTGCAGTAATGGATTCCCTGCTGCTTTTCAGTTCAGCCGGTATTCCTTCATACAGGATCTCACCGCCTTTGCTGCCGCCCTCAACTCCTATATCGATAATCCAGTCTGCATTACGTATTACATCCAGATTGTGTTCAATAACTATAACCGTGTTGCCCTTGTCAACCAGGCGGTCAATAATAGCCAGAATACTGGTAATATCAGACATATGCAAACCTGTTGTGGGTTCGTCCATAATATAGATATTACCTTTTTTGCTTAATTCCTTAGCAAGCTTTAAACGCTGGCACTCACCGCCGGAAAGAGTATCTAAGGGTTGTCCCAGTGTCATATAATGAAGTCCTACATCAACAATTAACTTTAGCTTGTTTCTAATCTCTTTCTGGTTAAAAAACTCAACCGCTTCTGCGATTGTCATATCAAGGACTTCCACAATGGATTTTCCGTTGTACTTATACAAAAGAACCTCCTGCCGGAACCGTTTGCCGCCGCACTCTTCGCAGACAGTCTGGGCAGCGTCCATAAAGGAGAGATCAGTTTCTATATAGCCTCGTCCCTTACAGGCTTCACAGGCACCTTCTGAATTGTAACTGAATAAACCGGCGCTTACCTTATTCTCCTCTGCGAATAATTTACGTATCTGATCCATGATTCCGGTAAAGGTTGCAGGATTAGACCGTAAATTAGCACTGACAGCGGACTGGTCGATAATAATGGCATCTTTAAACTCTTTTGCAAAAACACCGTTAACAAGAGTTGACTTGCCGGAACCGGCAACTCCGGTAACAACCGTAAAGATACCTTTTGGTATTCGCAGACTGACATTTTTCAGATTATGCAGGCTGCTTTTTTTCGTTTCGTAGAAATCACTGCCCTTCCTTGGCTTGGACTTAATGGGCAGACTTCTGCCAATGTATTCCCCAGTCAGTGTCCCGGCTTTTAAAAGGCCGTCATAACTGCCTTCATATACGATCCTGCCGCCGCTTAAACCGGCTTTTGGCCCTACGTCCACAATGTAATCCGCTACTTTAATTACATCCGGGTCATGTTCCACCACGATAACCGTATTGCCCTTATCCCTCAATTTTACCAGCAGTTCATTGAGCCTGTGGACATCCCTTGGGTGAAGTCCGATGCTTGGTTCATCAAAGATATACATGACCTCGGTGAGGCTGCTTGTAAGATGCTTAATCATTTTTACACGCTGTGATTCACCGCCGGATAATGTGGAGGTTTCTCTGTCCAGACTGACATAATCAAGACCGATCTGAATTAAATCCTTCAGACGCTCAGTTAAATTTATAATAATAGGTCTGACATTGGGATTATCAATTTTCTGTATAAATTCCAGAAGCTTATCCACCTGCATTGCTGTAAGATCTGCAATGGAATATCCCATGATTTTGGAGGATAATATGGTATCGTTATACCGGCTGCCGCCGCAGTCATCACATTGCTTCTCCGTTGTATAGGGTGCAATTTTTTGTTTTGAGGCATCTGATTTTTCAAACTCGGTCTTGACATTCTGCATAATGAACCGCTCAACCAGTCCCGCATAGGTGGTATTAATTCCCTCCATAACGGTAGAACTAATTTTTACCGGTTTACAATAAACAAGTTTGTCGTACTCCTCTTTCGAATAATCCTTTATTTTTTTGTCACAGTCAAAATACCCAGTTGAGGCATATATCTTCCACTGCCATGAACCAGGTTTATAACCCGGCAGCAATATAGCTCCCTCATTTAACGACTTTTCCAGATCCAGAGCCTTGTTAAGATCCAGTGTAACAAGCCTGCCGATACCCTCACAAGTCTTACACATTCCATTGGGGTCATTAAATGAAAAATAAGACGAAGGCCCGATGTGGGGTTGTCCGATTCTTGAAAACAGCAGTCTGATCAGCGGATTGATATCTGTTATTGTACCCAGGGTTGAACGTGAATTGCCGCCGATTCGTTTTTGATCAACGATAATGGCTAAGGACAGGTTTTCAATGGCATCAACATCCGGATGCCCGTACTTGGGCAAATAGATCTGTACAAACTTGCTGAAAGTTTCATTTAACTGTCGGCCCGCCTCCTGGGCAATGGTTTCAAATACAATGGATGACTTGCCGGAACCGGATACTCCGGTAAATATAGTTATTTTCTTTTTCGGAATCTTTAAGCTGATATTCCTTAGGTTATTCTCTCTCGCGCCAACTATCTCAATATACTCTTGTTCCATGTCCGGTCTCCTCAAATAATTTAGTTGTTATAGATATATACAAAACTGAAATTGCATTAGCTGCCCGGGTAATCTCCCCCCTCCTTCAATCTCTGCTTCTCTTCATACATCAGCTTATCTGCCGTTTCTATTATCTGTTCCAAATCTATGTCCATGCCGGTATGGTAATAAAATAATCCATGGCTTGCCATAATCTGATAGGAAAATTCCCCCTGCTTGTTTTTATCTTCAAACTGTACGATCAATTCCGCCCAGATCTTTTCTGCCTGTGATTTATTCTTATCTCTGAATACAATGATAAACTCGTCCCCGCCCATGCGGAAAAACAAATCTTCCTCGTTAAGCTTACTTTTTATTATTTCACAAAAGGCAATGATATATCGGTCCCCTTCCCCGTGTCCATAGGTATCATTTACATATTTTAAATTATTAATATCCAAAAAGCAGAGAACGAATTCCTGAAAGGCTCTTTTGGCTTCCGCCATCAACTCTTCCAGCCTTTTAAAACCCATTCTCCGGTTAAGGATTCCGGTCAGGGAATCGACGGAAGCATAATGTGACAGTTCTTCTTCTGCTTTTCTGATTTCAGTTATATCCATAATTCCGGTAAGAATACATTTTTCCCCATGATAATCAATCAATTCATAATTTGCCGTAACCCACATCTGCCGGCCTCTGAAATTATATTCTACAATCCGGTTGAAGGTACTATGGTGCTCTTTTAATTCCTCCTGCAGGGCCAGTCTGCTGTCGTTCTTTATATAACTGTCAATTCCATTGAATTTATCCAGGCTTTCTGCATTGATTCCCATTAAACTTAACGCCCTTTTATTCGCTTCGATAATCTTCCCGTCCTCCAGACTTGTAATAAATACCGGATAGGGATTGACATAAAATAATTTCTTGAAATTCTCTTCATTCTCTACTAACTTCTTACGGTAGAAAAATTCCACCATTCTGTGGCGGTAAAAGATAAAGCCGAGTAAAGCTGCTGCCCCTGCTAAAACCGTGGCATTACTCAGTTTTGCCAGATACAGGTTTACGTCCTTGCTAAGAACACCAAGTCCGGCAAGGAAAACCATATGATTAATTGCGTAAGCCAAAAGCATAAAGGACGGTTTCAAGGAAAAGGCAACTGCAGCAATCAGGCATAATATAATATAAGAATAAATATTACCGGTGTATCTCTGACTGTTAATAGAAGAAATGGCGCCAAAAAGAATATACAAAAAAACATATATCTTTAATGAAATATATATGATGTTATAGTTCTTATTTCTACGGGTCACCCAATTATAATAAAATAAGAACAAAAAAGAAATAACTACACTTAACAGGTGCATGGTGATAAGAGTTGTACTGTAACGCCTGTCGGCACCATTTTTTACAATTTCCCAATCCATATAAGCCCAAAAAAATGACAGAAAAATATTAGCCAGAGAGATCAGACGGATTCTGCTTAGTACCAGCAGACTGTTATACTTCTCAAACTCTTTTTCTTCTTTATCGGAGTGATTTATCATTAGTTTAAATTCTTCCTTCATCCATTCCATAGGCATGTTCCTTTTGTAGTTAACAATAATTACCTGTGCGAAATATAAGAAAAGCATTCCCGGTTTTCAGGAATGCTGTTGAAACATTATTTATTATACCAAATTATAGGTTTGGAAGCAAGATTATTTTACTTATTCTTACTCTCATATCTGTGCCGTACATCAATTACACACTATAAATATTATATTGTTATTCGTTGTATTCATACAAAATAATACTCTCAATATAATTCGTAAAACGCCTTAATTCTTTATCCTGAGCCAGGCTTATCTCTCCGGCTTCATACATTCTGGATATCTCCGTTCGTTCTGCATCCAGTACCATAAGTCTCAGTTCTTCCTTTTGCTCTTCAAAACCTTCATTATAACGGTTCTCCGAACGTCTGAACCGTTTGAGCATCTTTTCGTACACCAGAATAACCGCATAAATATATTCGGGCTGTTCCAGGGTTTTTGAATATTCCTCCAATTCTTCTACCGCAGCATACATGGATTTTTGCTGTATATCTCTGGCAGCATGTAATTGGTCGAAGTCCGTGGATTCAGGTCTTGTATGCTTTCCTTTCAGACGTCCAAAGTCATGCATGGTTCTTCGGATAAAATGCAGGATTCCAAAACGCAGATTAAATTCCATGGTTTCTTCCCGGTAATCAAGAAATTTTGTTATCGTGTCATAGACTCCGGTATTAATTTCACCATTGGTAAATAGACGATGGACATATTTTCTTTGTAAATTTAACGCCATTAAATGTGCTTCATTCATTTTCTGACTATACATTGCTCCCGGCTGCTCACCGGTATTTTGCCCGGATAGGTTTTTCTGAAAACTTATGTTGTATTCATCTATAAGTTCCAACGCAGCAAATTCATTTTCTTTTGTTGTCTCTGCTTTAATCTTTTTGATCGCAGATAGCAGCAGTTTGTTCTTAGCCCTGGTAAGATCGTTGCGTTCCGGCGCCCCCTCTATAGATTCGT
Organism: Bacillota bacterium; assembly: GCA_023443925.1. Next base: position 10,024 of record JAEZSL010000317.1, read on the forward strand.
TTTTGCAGAGCATTGGAAGGAATACCGTGGCAAGGATCAATAGCAATAAAATTACACCGGCGGCAATAAAAATAATCAGCGGACGTGCCGGGAATAAATCTCCATTGCTTAAAAGGGCCGGTATAGTCAGGACACCCGCCATTGTTACCGCACCTCTGACACCGGTCAGGGTTGTTGTCAATATTATCTTTATCTCCGGTTTTTCTGCATTTCTTTTTTTCTTAATGTAAAAATTATAAAATGCGGTCAGAAATGTCCAGGCAAAGCGGATCCCAAGAGCAGTAAATCCAATTACCGCTATATATCCAAACGCCAGCCAGTTTCCAATCTTAGGATCGGAAATAATATCAATCATTGCAGACGGTATATCCATCCCCAGCAATATGAATACAAATCCGTTTAGTACAAACAAAACCATGGACCATAGATTTTCGGTAAGCAGCTGTTCTTCTGCATTCTGGGTTTCCGTTCGTTCCTTTATAACAGCATGAATAATACCGGCAGCAACCACGGCAATTACACCGGAAGCACGGAAAATATCTTCTGTTATGATAAAAATTCCAAAAGGCGTCAGAAGCTGTAGTAATGAATGAAAAACCGTATCATTGATCCCGCTTTTACGCAGTTTAAAACGTATAAAGATAATAAGTAATGCAAGAAATATACCCGATACCGCACCAACTAAAAAAGTATAGGAAAAGTCGAAAATAGCATCCTTTAGAGAAAAGTAACTTGTGACAACTGCTGCAATGGCATAATTAAAGGTAACCAGCCCGGAAGCATCATTAATCAGTGATTCTCCTCTTACAAGTACCATTACCTTTTCAGGCAGCCGGATTCTTTTTGCAATACCGTTTACGGCTACCGGATCTGTAGGTGATAAAATTGCCGCCAGTGCAAACGCTGCAGCGATGGGTATGCCGGGGATTAGCAGATTAATGATATAACCGCAGCCTAAGGTAGTTAATATGACAAGGATAATTGCATTCCCGAATATCTGCCCCCGCATCCCCCACAGATCGTCCCGTGGGAAATGTCTGCCTTCATTGTACAAAAGCGGTGCTACGAATAGTAATAAAAACCACTCCGCACCTATCTCAAACGAATAATTTCCCGATATAACCGCAATAATTATCCCAAGTATAACCTGAGTCAAAGCCGTCGGTATCATCGGGATGTAATGACTGACAATATTGGATATAAGTAAACTGACCATAAGTAATAATATAATTGTTAATAAATTCAACCTTTATCCTCCATATATTTTATTTAAACTCTTACATGATATGGCTTAAATAAGTCCGGTATATTGCGTTAGATCCACCTACTTTCCTTTATAATAAAAATAACTGAAAATCTCTAACACATTTTTTGTCCGCAATTGTTTTTTTATATTATATACCAGAAATTTAAACGGAATTTAAATAAAATTAAGTTTGTAAATATACTTTTTGAAATGCTCCTCCTTGTAATAAACAGTTTATTATTTAACTGTCTATTATAAGGGGAGCATATTTTTTTCACTATCATGTCCTAATTTTATTATTTCATCTTCCTATAATAAATCCTGTTATTGACTTTTTCTTACCTAATGCCGAGGGTTCCATTCCGACATTTATTTAACTCTAACCCTATCTTTGGTACTTTAAAACAATAATCAGACTTTTAGTAAACCACGAAAACCACGAGCCCCATAGTAGGAATCTGCCCCATTGTGGTATACGAAAACCGCGTCATAACGACGGTCGCAAAACAAGGCTCCGCCAAGTTTTCTGATATTATCAGGTGTTTTCACCCAGCTCGATGTCTTCAAATCAAAATTACCAAGTTTCTGAAGTTCCCGGTATTGTTCTTCCGTTAAAATCTCAATGCCCATAGCAGCAGCCATATCTACGGCACTGGTTTCCGGTTTGTGTTCTTTCCTGGATTCCAATGCTTCCCGGTCGTAACAAATACTTCTCCGGCCTTTTGGACTTTCCGTGGAACAATCACAAAAAGTATATTCCTGCGCCTTCTTATCATAGCAAATCACATCAGGTTCCCCACCGGTAGCTTCCATTTCATAAAGACTCCACAGCTTTTCGTCATTCGCCTCAACCCTTGCCTGAACTTCAGCCCATTGTAGATTACTATGCCGGTTCTGGTTTTTCTCAAAACGGTTTTTCAGAATTTTAAACAATTCCTCGCGCTGATCGTCCGACAGTTCTTTCCTATCGTTTTGATTTCTATTCTCAGTCATGATGTTTTCTCCGTTCCTGTTTTTATTTATAGTCGTTAAATTGTATCAATCTATAACTTCAGTTACCTGCAAACAGGCAAAAAGTCATTCTACCTATAATGTACCTTCAATTTATAAATCTAAAACAAAAAATCCCATGTAGTTTTTACCAGACTTCAGCGTTATCAGTTTATTCATTTTCATCATTGTACATCTCATCAATCTGCTTTTGCCTTTTCTTACTAAAAAAAATAATCAAAGAGTGTATAACGTAATAACAAACACTAAAAATGACAAAAAACAAAACCAGCTTCCAAATCGTTCTTTCCCCTGATAAAACGATTAATATACCTGTTGAAATGAATCCTGTTGTTAAACTGCTTATCATAATCTTTTTATTGCCTTGTTTTGAGGAATCCCAGATATCAATATCTGATATTAAATGCCGTATAGTCGTATATATACCAATTCCTATCAGACAGCAAAGTTCAACAGCAAATTCTGAGAAAGGAGCGTTCATAAGAAATTGTTGTATTATTATTGAAAAGAATAAACAAAATATCAATATTTGATATGCGTCACTTTGTATTTTTCTCCTTAGTGAAATAATGCGTTCATCCTGAATTTCATTCATTTTCATAATTATTCCTCCCAAAATAAATCATTAAGTGTTTTATTCAATTCTTTACAAATTGATATACAAAGATTAAGTGTTGGATTATAATTGCCAGATTCTATCAAGCCGATTGTCTGTCTTGTTACTCCAACTGCCTTTGCCAAATCCTCCTGCTTCATATCACATTCCATACGTGCTAATTTCATACGCTTATTCTTCATATATTACCTCCTTAAACAAATTGTATTGTAAATATTGCAAAATGTCAATTATATATTGCATTTTCTTTAACTAATTTTGACGGGAATAAGTTAAAAAGATAAGTGGTATTTTCAAGCACTTGTAAACGATAAAGGTTGATTAAACTGTATCTATATATTACGATATTACAAAAGGTGCAGAACACTTTAGCAGACAAAGGGAAGGGCAAGGCTTATGAAAGATATTCATAGTATAAAATTTCAGAACGGGACGAAAGAAGAACTACTGCCTGATATCACGCCAGATTTTCCATATATTGCTTCTCATGTTGAAATGGACAAATATGCGGAACCTTTTGTCCCCTGGCATTGGCACAAGGAGGTTGAATTATTTTATTTAAAAAGCGGCGTTTTAGAATACTATACGCCAAAGGGAAAGGTTGTGTTTCCGGCAGGTTCGGGAGGACTGGTTAATTCTAACGTACTGCATATGACAAAACAGCAGGAGAATGTACGCAATACGGTTCAGCTTCTGCATATATTTGACACCTCTTTCATAGGTACCCATGGCAGCCGGATTGATCAGAAATATATAACGCCAATCCTGGCAGACAGACAGTTAGAGCTATTTGCACTATATCCAAATAATTCGGAGCATGTTCAAATTTTAAATTTAATTCAGGAATCTTTTAACTATAATGACAATGATTTCGGATATGAAATGAAGCTCCGTGCGGTATTGTCTGACATATGGCTTCAGCTTCTAACCATGTCTCTTCCTATATTAAAGGAAGAAAGGGAGGATAAAATAAATGACCGGATAAAATTAATGATGATTTATATTCACGAACATTATGCGGAGAAAATTTCAATCTCCGAAATAGCAGCAGCCGCATTTTCAAGTGAACGTGAATGTTTCCGGACATTTCATGATTGTTTACATATGACCCCTGTAGATTATATAAGAAATTACAGGCTGCAAATGGCATGCCATATGCTTACAAAGAGTAAGGAAAAGATTACATTTATCAGTCATGCCTGCGGTTTTGGAAGCAGCAGCTATTTAGGTAAAATATTTCTTGAACACATTGGCTGTACCCCCATAGAGTATCGTAACAAATGGCAGAATATTGATATATAAAGGCAGAAAAAAGATATTTATTTAAAAAAGATTGCACTATAATGATACTCATTAAGGTGATAGGGCATTCTGAGTGATTCGCTCCCATTGCAATTACCATATACAACGATTTTTTGAATGGAGGGTACACATGGTAAAAATAAATATCATTAATATGAAAAGTTTTTTACAAACGGTAAATGAGTGCAGCGGAACAGTTAATCTGCTGCATCCGGACGGAAGCAGAGAAAACATTAACAAACAGTATGGTCTTCAACGTGAGTTACTGCAGGAGCACAGGGAAAATAAAAATTGGCTCAGGCTTTCACTGGAGGTTCCTGCACTTAAAGATTATCTGCGAATTGTATATTTTACTATAGGAGATTGTTAAATACTTCTGTGATAAATACGTTATTAAGTCTTACATCGTTGCTTTCGGGTAAGAATTTAAAATCAGCTCACTGTGCCAAAATAGACTTTGCTTTGGCAGTCTGGGGGAATTCATTCAGCGATATCAAAGCCGAATACTATTTGGAAGCTTCCCCTGATTTATTTAAACTCTTTGTTACAACAATCCCCTAATTCTGTTCCAAGCCGCGCGCAAATGGCTGCCTTCTCTTAACAGCAGCCATTTGTGTATACTTTTCACAAAATGTCTGTGAAATATAACCTTATTCTCCTTATCGGTAAGACTATATAAGTACCTCGATTACCTCCTCCAAGTTTATCAGCTAAGGATATGGAGGATATAAATGACTTATATGGTTTATTTACTTCTTGCTCTGATAATTTTTCCAGCCTGAATGAAAACAGTTGGAACGATAGCAAGTACATAGATCATTCCCATCTCAAAGTTTGTCAGCTTGGCAATTTCAAAAAGGTTCTGTAAAAACGGAACAAACAGGACCAGATTCAGGAAAAGGATTCCCGAAAAGAATGCAAGAAGACTGTATTTGTTCTTTCGAAAACCGATGGCAAAGATAGAAAGTTTACTTCTGCAATTAAAACCGTGGAATAGTCTTGCAAGACACAGCGTAGCAAAAGCCATGGTACTGGAAACACCTTCTCTGCCCCCTGTCAAACCAATATGGAAAGCAATCATGGTACAGGCTGCAATCAATCCGCCCTGCAATAGAAGTTTTATCATAAATTCCCTGGAAAGGATACCTGCCTTTGGATCTCTGGGTTTCTCATCCAAAAGATTTGCTTCCGGCGGCTCCATACCGATGGCGATGGCAGGAAGTGAATCGGTTAACAGGTTTATAAACAACAGATGTACTGCATGGAACGGAACCGGAAGAGCTAGTATACTGGTATAGAGTACACTTAAGATACCGGCCGTATTTCCGGAGAGTAGAAACTGAATGGCATTTTTAATATTACGAAAAACATTACGTCCGTTAGCCACTGCCTTTATAATGGTCGCAAAATTATCATCGGATAAAATCATGGCGGCCGCATCTTTGGAAACTTCTGTTCCCGTAATACCCATTGCAATACCGATATCAGCCTTTTTAAGGGCTGGTGCATCGTTGACGCCATCACCAGTCATGGCAACGACATTTCCCTTGTTCTGCCATGCATTCACTATCCTGATTTTGTTTTCCGGAGATACCCTGGCATAGACGGAAACACTGGAGACTTTCTGATTTAACTCTTCCTCCGACAAATCATCCAGTTCCACACCGGTAAGGGCCAAATCCCCTTCTTCATATATTCCGATCTGCTTTGCAATAGCAACGGCGGTCAGCTTATGATCACCCGTTATCATAACCGGGCGGATACCTGCCCTCTTTGCGTCGGCAACCGCAATCTGGGACTCCACTCTGGGAGGATCTACCATGGAAATCAGTCCAAGAAAAGTAAAGCCATCTTCGCTTTCTAATTTCAGCGCATGCCCTTCCTCCACTTCTTTGTAGGCAAAGGCCAGTACACGAAGTCCTTCTTGGGAGAATTCACGATTCTTATTCAGTATCTTATCTATGTCGGCATCGG